>DASWSY010000027.1:0-6840 GCA_036402415.1 Rhizobacter sp.
CGCCGGCGACCGGCGCGACCATTTCGAAACCTCGCTCTCGGTCTGGGAGTTGGCGCGCACCGTCATCCGCGAGCGGCAGCGGCGCGAGATCGCACCCACGATCGCCGTGCTGAGCGAACTGCTCGACGACCCGGCCCTCAACCGCGACCCGGCCGAAGCCAAGCGGCGCATCCGCGAGACGCTCGAATTCCTGCAGACGCTCACCGCCTGGGGCGACGAAATGATGAAGCTCGACACCGAGACGCTGAGCAAGGTGCTCAAGCTCGGCGCCCGCGTGAAGAAACTGCTGGGCCGCGACGAGGCCGTGCCGGCCGAGGCCCCCGCCGTCACCCCGGCCCACCTGCTCGGGCCGTGATCAAAATTTTTTGGCTGGTGATTTCTGTTTTGACTGAAATAACTGGAGGGAACGTGAGCAATATCTACCCACTGACCTTGCTGTACGACGCCGCCTGTCCGGTGTGCGCCCTCGAGATGGACCACCTGCGCGCCCGCAACGACGCGGGCCGCCTCGTCTTCGTCGACATCAGCGCTCCGGGCTTCGACCCTGCGCCTTACGGCGCGACGCTGGCGGCGATGGACGCCGAGATCCACGCCGTGCGTGCCGACGGCCAGCTCATGAAGGGCGTGCAGGTGCTCCGCCTGGCCTACGAGGCAGTGGGCCTGGGCTGGGTGATGCGCCCGGCGGGCTGGGCGCCGTTGCGCGGGCCGGCCGACCTGGCGTACCGCGCCTTCGCCCGCCACCGCCGCACGATCTCGCGCGTGGCCGCACCGCTCATCGATGGCGTGCGCGCGCTGCGTGCCTGGCAGACCGCACGGCGCATGCGGCGCTGTGCGCAGGGCACCTGCACGGTGAATCGCGACGAAGGGAGGACGACATGAGGGTGCTGGTGGCGGGTGCGACCGGCTGCGTCGGGGCGGCCGTGGTGCATGCGCTGCGTTCGCGCGGCCATGCGGTGGTGGAAGGTTCGCGTGCGGCAGCCGACGGCCGGCACACGATGCACGTCGACTACATGCAGCCGCGCAGCCCCGAGGCCTGGGCCGGGGCGCTGCGGCGCGAGCGCATCGAGGTGGTGGTCAACTGCGTGGGCATCCTGATGCTGGCGCGAGGCCAGAGTTTCGAGCGGGTGCACACGGACGGGCCGCTCGAACTCTTTCGCGGTGCGGTGCTGGCCGGGGTGCACCGGGTGCTGCAGGTGTCGGCGCTCGGCGTGGGCGACGACCCCGAGGCGCTCGCCACGCCCTACCTGCACAGCAAGCTCCTCGCCGACGACGGGCTGGCGGCGCTGGCGCTCGACTGGGCGGTGCTGCGGCCCTCGCTGGTGTACGGGCCGCGCAGCCAGAGCGCGGCCCTGTTCGCCACGCTCGCGGGCCTGCCGGTGGTGTCGCTGCCGGGGCGCGGGGCGCAGCCGGTGCAGCCGCTGCACGTGTACGAGCTGGCCGAAGCGGTGGCGCGGCTGGTCGAAGCGCCCGGCCCCTTGCGGGTGGTCCACGAACTCGGCGGCCCGCAGCCGCTCGGCTACCGCGACATGCTCGCGGCCTACCGCCGTGCGCAAGGCCTGGGCGATGCGCTGTGGCTGCCGGTGCCGTTGCCGCTGATGCGCCTCATGGCCCGGGCCGCCGAGATGCTGCCGCAGCAGGTGTACTGCCGCGACACGCTGCGCCTGCTGGAGCGCGGCAACGTGCCGGCCGACAACGCCCTGCCGCGCCTGCTCGGCCGCCGGCCCACCTCGATGGCGCAGGGCCTGGCCGTCACCCCGCCACAGCCGCTGGTCGACCTGCGCGTGCAGCTCAGCCCGGCCGCGCAGGGGCTCGCGCGGGTCTCGCTCGCGTTCATGTGGCTCTACACCGCCTTCATCAGCGCGCTGCTGCCGCACGAGTCGGGCGTGCTGGTGCTGCTCGCACGCTGCGGCTTCGAGGGCGCATGGGGCGTGGCCGCGCTGGTGTTCTCGTGCAGCCTGAACACGCTGCTGGGCCTGCTGGCGCTGCGCCGGCCGGTGCCGTGGGCGATGGCGTTGCAGGCCGCGGCGGTGCTGGGCTATGGCGTGACGGCCGCGCTCAACATGCCCGAGCTGACGATCGACCACTGCGGCCCGCTGGTGAAGAACCTGCCGGTGCTGGCGCTGATCGTGCTGCTGTGGCTGGCCGCCCCGGCGGCCTCGGCGCGCGTCGAGCCCCGTCCACGCCCGCTGCCCGCGCCGCCCCTGAGGGCCGGCACATGACCGCGCGTGACGATCGCCTGCCGCCGGGGCAGCGCTGGCGCGACGACTTCCCGCGCTTCGGCATGACGGTCTTCGCATCGCGCTTCCCTGCCCGTCCGGACGAGCTGCGGCTGCAGTGGAGCGGTGCGCTGCACGAGCCGCTGGTGCTCGACGCGGCGGCGCTCGCCGGCGTGCCACGCGTCGAGCAGCGCAGCGACTTCCATTGCGTGACGAGCTGGAGCCGGCGCGACCTGCTGTGGAGCGGCCACCGCTTCGCCGACGTCTACGAGGCCCTGGTGCGCCCGCTGGCCTCGCCGCAGGTGAGCCACGTGGTGCTGCGCGGCGAGGATGGCTACCGCGCCGACCTCCCGTTGGCCGACCTGCTGGCCCCCGATGTGCTGCTGGCCGACCGCCTGGACGGCGCACCGCTCGGCCTCGCGCACGGCGCGCCACTGCGGCTCGTGGTGCCTGCGCACTACGGCTACAAGAACGTGAAGCACCTGCAGCGCATCGAGCTGCGCACCTCGCGCGAGGGCTACCGCCCGCTCGGGCCGGCCTTCATGTCGCACGAACGCGGCCGGGTCGCGCTCGAGCAGCGTGGCCACCACCTGCCGGGCTGGCTGTTGCGGCACCTCTTCCGGCCTTTCATCGGGCCGACGGTGGCGACCTTCGCGCGGGCGCTGCGCGAGCGCGAGCGCGAGCGGCGCTGAGCCTGTCAGGGTGACGATGCCGGCGGCGCGACCGAGGGCGTGCTGCGTTCGCCTTCGGTGCGGCGACAGAGCTTGCGCGCCTGCACCACGGTGTCGGGCGCCGCGCTCGGCGCGAGCACCAGGTCGCGGATGCGCTGCAGGCAGGGGTTGGCCGGCGAGATGACGACGTCGACCGCCTCGTCGAGCAGGCGTGCGTCGCCGTCGGAGAGCTTGAACGAGGTGGGGATGGTGTCGAGCTTGCGCTTGAGGCCTGCGTGATTCGGGTCCACGGCCACCACGTCGTCGAAACCGAAGTGATAGAAGACCAGGCTCTTGCTCAGGTCGAGCTGCTGGCGGCCGCGCGCGGCGAGCGCACGGCACAGGGCGCTCGGCAGTTCGCGCGTCTCGGGTTCGCAACTGCCGTCGTTCCAGCGCAGGCGCGCGCCGTCGAACTCGCCGAGCAGGCGGCCGCGGTTGTTCTGCAGCAGGGCATCGACCGCGTCGGCCACGTTGGCGTCGAGCAGCAGGCCCAGCGTGCCGCGCGGATCGGGGTCGAGCCGGCTCGCGCCGCGCGGGCGGGTGAAGGCGTCGACCAGCACGACGATGATGCGGTCGTAGTCGTCGAGGCGGCCCGCGGCTTCGAGCTGGAACAGCGCCCGTTTCACCGACTTGAGGCCGAGGTTGTCGGAGTTGCCGCCGTCGAAGACGTGCAGGTACTGCTCGTCGGTGCACTTGAGTTCGTCGTCGCGGGTCTTCTCGCAATGGCGCTCGCGTGCGCCGGGCCGGTGGTCCTGCAGCGTGTGGCTCGGGAAGACGAGCGGGAAGGACGACGAGGCCATCACCGCGCGTGCGAGCGAGTAGCCGTGCAGGTCGGAGCCGATGCGGTCGCGGAAGTCCTGCTCGGTGAAGGTGAAGACGCTGCCGAAGGCGTATTCGTCGACCGAGAGGCCGGGCCCGCTCTGGTCGGTGGCGGTGGTGGCGTTGACCAGCAGGAAGGGGCGCGTGGGGTTGAGTTCGGCGAAGCCCAGGTCCTTGCCGATGAGGCGCGTGCCGTAGAGGTTGTCGCCGAGGGTCTGCGCCATGATGTCGCCGCGGTCGTAGGCGGTGAACCAGTAGCGCGCGATGTTCTGCGGCCACAGCCAGTTGCCGAACCAGCGCAGCAGGTAGTTGCGGCGCATGAGCTCGAGCACCGGGTCGCGCTGCCAGTCGCGCAGTTGCGTGAGCGGGGCCTGCCGGCACAACGTGTGGAGGCGGCGCAGCTCGGGGGCGAGTGCTGGCAGGCGGGTTTGCAACGCGCGCAGCTCGCCGGCGCCGAGCGGGGCGGTGCAGCGCAGGGTGGAGCTTGAGGCGTCGACCTGGATCGACTTCTCGAGCGGCGTGCCGGCGAGGGTGGGCGGCAGGGCCGCGGCCAGCGCGGGCGAGGCGAGCGACACGTCGCGCGAGGCCGCGTAGAGCGCCGCGGTGATCGAGCCGCCCGACACCGACGACAGCACGTCCACCTCGTCCAGCAGGTCGACCTCGGGGTAGAGCGTCTGCAGCCTGAGCATGGTCGCGGCCGACAGGTAGGCCGCGCGCGAGCCGCCGCCCGAGAGGGCCAGGAACATCAGCACCCTCGGGTTGCCGCGAGCACCGTCGACCTGGAAGCTCGCGCGCAGCGGCGGTGCCGGTTCGCCGGCCGGTGGCTGCGGCTGGTTGGTGTGGCTGAAGCTCGCGCAGCCGGCGCCCAGCACGGCGATCGCCGCCGCGGCCAGGGCACGGGCGAAGCGCGTGCGGTGCAGGCAGCCGTCCATGCACGCGTTATAGGCCGCGTGCCGGCAGCGCGTGTCCCCAACGTTAGGGAGCCGGTGTGCGCCCTTGCCCGCAGGCGGGCCCCGGCAAGCCGCCTCTGCTATGGTCGATCGGCCATGTCCTGCACGCCGCCGCCCTCACGCGCACCATACGCTCCATGGACAGCTTCGTCATCTGGTGCCTGGTCGCCGGCCTGCTGCTGATCACCGTCGGTCTGACCGACACCTGGCGGCAGGAGCTGCCGGTCTGCGCGTCGTCCATCTACCTGTTCGCGGGCTACCTGCTGGGGCCGGAGGTGTCGGGCTTCCTGGACCTGCGGATGGACAGGCACGCCGCACTGCTGGAGCGGCTGGCCGAGGCCGCGGTGCTGATCTCGCTCTTCGCCGTGGGCCTGCGGCTGCGTGCGCCCCTGCGCGAACGCCTGTGGCGCACGCCCTTGCTGCTGGCCACCGCGGCGATGGTGATCACCATCGCGCTGATGACTGGACTGGGCCTGTCGCTCGGGTTGTCGCTCGGCAGTGCGGTGCTGCTGGCTGCGGTGCTGGCGCCGACCGACCCGGTGCTGGCTTCGGAGGTGCAGGTCCACCATGCGGCCGACCGCGACCGTCTGCGCTTCAGCCTCACCGGCGAGGGCGGCCTGAACGACGGCACCGCCTTCCCCTTCGTGATGCTGGGGCTGGGCCTGCTCGGCCTGCACGAGCTGGGGCCCGGCGCGTGGCGCTGGTGGGGCGTGGACGTGGCCTGGGCCGTGTGCGGCGGCGTGGCGATCGGCTGGGCGCTCGGCTTCGCCTTCAGCCGCGCTGTGGTGTACCTGCGGCGCGAGCGCGAGCAGGCGCTCGGCATGGAGAGCTTCCTCACGCTCGGGCTCATCGCGCTCTCGTACGGCTTGGCGATCGGGGCGCACACCTACGGCTTCCTGGCCGTCTTCTTCGCGGGGCTCGCCATGCGCCAGGTCGAGCGGCAGGACAACCCGCGCCTGCAGCCGGGCGAGGTGCCGCTGGAAGACGCCCCTGCAGGCACCAAGACCGTCTCGGCGGTGGGCCTGCACGAGGCCGTGCCGCCGGCACAGGCCTCGGCCTACATGGCCAAGGCCGTTCTCGACTTCACGCTCGACCTGGAAAAGCTCGCCGAGCTGGCGGTGATGCTGCTGGTGGGAAGCCTGATCACCCGCGCCGCATTCACACCGGCCACGGTGGCGGTGGCGCTCGGCCTCATCGTCTTGGCGCGCCCGATCGCCGTGTACGCGAGCACGGCGACCCTGCCGCTCACCGGCACGCAGCGGCGGCTGGCGGCCTGGTTCGGCGTGCGCGGCGTGGGTTCGCTGTACTACCTGGCCTTCGCCGTGTCGCACGGCGCTGCGGGCGCGGAGACGGCCTTCATCGCCGATGCGGTGCTCGTCACCATCGTGCTGTCGGTGCTGCTGCACGGGTCGACGGCCACACCGGTGATGAGGCTCTATCACCGTGCACGCGGCAGGCAGGCGCGCGCGCCGTGACAATGCGGCACCCATGACCAGGAGTTCGATGTTGTTCAAGATGGGCAAGCTGGTGCGGATGGCCAACAAGGCCAGGCTCGCCACCTACCTGATCGCGCTGTGGAAGCTCTTCAAGCACCCGCAGACGCCGCGCGTGGCCAAGATCACCGCCATCGCGGTGCTCGCCTACGTGCTGAGCCCGATCGACCTGATCCCCGATTTCATCCCCGTGCTGGGCCTGCTCGACGAGGTGGTCATCGTGCCGCTGGGCATTGCGCTCGTGGTGCGCCTCACGCCCAAGCCGCTGTGGGAATCGCTGCTGCGCGAGGCCGAGGCCTCGCGCGACAAGCTGCCCAGGCTCTGGTGGGGCGCGGCCCTGGTGGTGCTCGTGTGGCTGCTGCTGATGGGGCTCTTCGTCTGGTGGCTGGTGGCCCTCTTCGGCACATGAAGCGCTGGCTGGCATGCCTGGCGGCCGTGCTGGCCTGCGGCTCGGCGCACGCGCTGAGCGGCGTGGTCACGCACGTGACCGATGGCGACACCGTGTGGGTGAAGGCCGAAGGTCGGGCGCCGGTGAAGGTGCGCCTGCAGGGCATCGATGCGCCCGAGCGCTGCCAGGCCTGGGGGCCGCAGGCACGCGAGGCGCTCGCCGCGCGGGTGCTGCGCCGGCAGGTGCAGGTGCGCACGCGTGCGC
>DASWSY010000028.1:0-1926 GCA_036402415.1 Rhizobacter sp.
GTGATGCCGTCGGGCAGCTCGAAGCTCAGCTCGTCGTCGAAGACTTCATCGGCCACCAGCGCGGCCTCGATCTCGTGCACCAGCCGCGACGCGTCGGGCTGGCTCGCGAAGATCTCGGCCAGGCCACAGCCCAGCACCTGGCCGGCGTGCACGCCCAGCAGCGCCTCGAAGCGGCTGTTGCAGCGCACCAGCACGCCGCTGCGCAGGTAGGCCATGCCGGCGGTGGCGCTTTCGAGGATGGTGGTCATCTCGCGCAGCAGGGTGTCGCTGCGCGCCTGGGCCTGATGCTGCTCGGTGATGTCGAGCGTCACGACCGAGGTGGTGCGCTTGCCGGAGGCCAGCGTGGCCGGCTCCACGCGGGTCTGCAGCCAGCGCTGGCCAAGTTCGGGGTGGCGGATGGCGTAGCGCACGTCGGTGCGCTGTCCGTGGCGCAGCGCGTGCTGCAGCCGTTCGTACTCGGGCAGCGAGTCGGGCAGCACGACTTCGCGGCGGATGGACTGCAGCGCAGCGGCCGCCGGCGAATCGCTGCCGCCCGAGGCCTGCAGGGCACTGCCGTGCTGCACCCAGCCGCCCGATTCCTGGAAGGTCGCGAGGCCCACGCCGGCGGTGTCCATCAGCGCGCCGATCTGCATCTGCGCGAGGTCGCGCTCTTCCTCGGCGCTGAGGTCTTCCACCACCGCCATGTAGCGCAACTGGCTGCTGGCCGTGCGGTAGCAGCGCAGCGCCGCGCGCAGCCGGCGCATGCCGCCTCCAGGCTGCGTCACCCAGGCCTGCGATTCGACCGGGCTCGCGCCGGGTTGCAGCGAGGCGAGCGGGCGGCCGTCGTGCCAGCACAGCAACTGCTGCACACCGGGCTCGGCCTCCGACATCAGCACCGGCACCTGGCCTGCGAGCGCTTCGAATGCGGGGTTGGTGCGCACCAGCAGGCCCTGTTCGTCGAAGAGCACCATGCCGACGGGGCTCAGGTCGAACCAGTCGTCGAGCTCGCGGCTGGTGCGATCGGCGCGTTCGCGCGCCACATGCTCGGCGGTGCTGTCCTGCAGGATGGAGAGGTAGCGCACGCGCCCCTCTTCGTCGACCCATTTGCGCCAGGTGGCGCGGCACCAGCGCTCGCGGCCATCGGCATGGATCAATCTGCGCTCCATCAGACGCGCCGGTTGCCCCGGCTCCGAGAGCACGCCGGTCTGGGCGCGGTAGGCGAGGCTCAGTTCGCGGTCCTCGAGCGGCTGCAGCTCGACCGGGTCGCGGCCGATCAGCCACTCGGCGGTGAAGCCGGTGAATTCGGCGAAGGCCGGGTTGACCTGGAGGAAGCGGAAGTCGGCGTCCTGCAGGCAGGCTGGAAAGGGTGACTCCCAGAAGAGATGCAGCAGCTCCTGCGACAGCAAGGAGCCCGGCGCAGCGGCCTGCGCGTGGGCGGCCGGCGCCGCACCGGTTGCCAGCCGCAGCGCCCAGCGCTCGCCTTCGAGCGGCGTGAGCGACACGCTGCAGCGCGTGCCATCGGCCAGCGTGACGGCCTCGGGGATCGCTGGTGCGGCGGCGTTCAGGCGTGGCACGCCCTTGTTGAGCACCTGCTGCAGGGCCTGGATCAGTGGGGCGCCGAGTTGCGGCTGCAAGGCCTGCAGCGGGGCGCCGGTGGCGGCGTTCAGCCAGCGCTGCGCGGCGGCGTTGGCGTGGTAGATGCGGGCGCTGCGGTCCAGCACGAGCACTGCGTCGGACAGGGTGTCCAGGAAGAGACGCAGGGCCTTGGGGTCGAACATGCGGTGCAGTTTACGGGGCTGGCCTGTTCACTGCGTGAGGCTGCTTGCCGGGAATTCGCCCCGGCGGGCGACCTACTTTCTTTGCTTCGCCAAAGAAAGTAGGCAAAGAAAGGCGACCCGACGGTGGCGGTCCGGCCGGAGGCCGGACTGCTCTGCGGTGCTCGGTCTT
>DASWSY010000029.1:0-4479 GCA_036402415.1 Rhizobacter sp.
CCAGGTGGCACGCACCTGCGCGAGCAGGTGCGCGGGTTCGCGTTCCGGTGACAGGGGCTTCAGGGGCGGGGCAAGGCTCATGGCGGGCCCCAACTCTAGAGCGAACTGGCTGCACCGCGCCACTCGTGGAAGGGTCCGTAGGACTTGCCCCACAGCGATCGCCGGCCGGGGCCGATACGAGCCGTGCGCGCGTGGGCCTATGGTCGCTGACACCCAACCAGGAGCGACGCGATGACCTCATCCCCACGGCGCATCAGCAGAGGCTGGGCCGTGGCGGCGGCCGTGCTGGGCGCGCTCGTGCTCGGCGTGGTGGCCTGCGAGGTGGCGGGCTGGCCGTTTCTCGCCAAGCCGGTGGAGCGCCGCTTGAGCGACATGCTCGCGCGCGAGGTGCAACTGAGCGAGGGCGAGGCGGGCGCCACGGTGCGCTTCTTCGGCAAGCTCAAGGTGAAGGTGCCGCACCTGCAGATCGGCGCACCCGAGTGGAGCCAGCGGCCCTTCTTCCTGCAGGCGAAGAATGCCGAGGTGCACCTGTCCTACCGCGACCTCTGGCGCGCGAAGGAAGGGGCGCCGCTCGACATCGACCTGCTGCGCGCCGACCGACTCGACGTGCACGCCGAGCGCCTGGCCGACGGACGTGCCTCCTGGGTCTTCGGCGGCCTGCAGAAACCCACCGAAGAGAAGGAAGGCCGCGAGAACGTGTTCCCCACCGTGGGCGAGCTGCGCGTCAACGAAGGCGAGCTGAGCTTCGTCGACGTGCCGTTGAAGGCCGACATCGTGGCCAAGCTCGCACTCGCGGAGGGCGAGGCTGCGCTGCCCCCGTCGACGCAGCAGGGCTCCCAGCCGCTGCCCGTGGCCCTGCGCGGCCTGATCGCCAGCGCCGAGGGCACCTATGGCCCGGCCAAGCTCAGTGCCAACCTGCGCACCGCCGGGGTCACGCCGCTTTTGCGCAGCGACACGCAGGCCCCCTCGGTGCCCGTGGTGCTGGAGCTGAAGGCCAACCAGGCGAGCCTGTCCTTCAACGGCACCGTGACCGATCTTTTCAAGCTCTCCGACCTGTCCGGCCAGTTCAAGGTGAGCGGCCCGTCGCTCTCGGCAGCAGGCGATCCGCTCGGCGTGACCTTGCCCACCACGGGTGCCTTCGTGCTGGCTGGCCGTGTCCACAAGGACGGCAAGGTGTGGAAGCTCGACGCCGAAGATGCGACGGTCGGCTCGACCAAGCTGAAAGGCGCCTTCACCTACGACATGCGGCCGCGGGTGCCCGTGCTCACCGGCCAGGTGAGCAGCCCGCGCCTCTTGCTGGCCGACCTCGCGCCCACCATCGGGGGCGAGCCCGGCGCCGACCCGGCACCGCCGAAGACGGCGGCGGCGAAACCGGCGTCGGCACGCGTGCTGCCCGACAGGGAATTCGACCTGCCCTCGCTGCGCGTGATGGACGCCGACGTGCAGATGTCGTTCGCCCGTGTCGAACTCGGCGAACTCTTCGCGCTGCCGCTGCAGCCGCTCAAGACCCGCCTGACGCTGAAGGACGGCAAGCTGCGCCTCGATGACCTGGTGGCGACCACCGCCGACGGCAGCCTGCGCGGCGAGGTGGCGCTCGACGGCACGCGCGACGTGGCCTTGTGGAACGCCGACCTGCGCTGGTCGGGCGTGAAGCTGGAGCAGTGGCTCAAGCAGCAACGCGCCGATGGCGGCCCGCCCTTCGTGAGCGGCAAGCTCGTCGGCCGCGCCCAGCTCGAAGGGCGGGGCCGCTCGACGGCGCAGATCCTCGGCAGCCTCGACGGTTCGGTGGCCACCACCGTGCGCCAGGGCCAGATCTCCCACCTCGTGGTCGAGGCCGCGGGGCTCGACATCGCACAGGCGCTGGGCGTGTTCGTGAAGGGCGACAAGCCCCTGCCCGTGAGCTGCGCGCTCGCCGACCTGAAGGCCGAGAAGGGCGTGCTGACCACGCGCACCCTGGTCGTCGACACGCCCGACTCGACCGTGTGGGCCGAGGGCAGCGTGTCGATGAAGGACGAGGCGCTCGACTTGAAGGCCACTGTCGCCCCCAAGGACTTCAGCCCGCTGGCCTTGCGCACGCCTGTGCATGTGAAGGGGGCCTTCAATGCGCCCAAGATCTCGGTCGAGAAGGCGCCGCTGGCCCGGCGTGTCGCGGGCGCTGCATTGCTCGCGCTCGTGAACCCCGTCGCCGCGGTGCTGCCCCTCTTCGACAAGGGCGAGAACGACGAGGCAGACAGCTGCAATGAGCTGGTCGCGCGGGCACGCGAAGCGGCCCGCGAGGGCAAGTCGCCCGCCGACAAGAAGAAGGGCAGGTAACCACGGCCGGCAGATCGGGCGCGTTGACTTGTAATTTGGTTACCTGATAATGAATGGTCAGGTTACAACCGCGTACCGCTCCCATCCCATGAAACCAGCCGTCCTTGCCGTCACCCAGCGCATCCGCGAACGCAGCGCCACCTTGCGGGCCGCCTACCTGCAGCGGGTGGAAGCGTGGGGCTCGCGGCCGCGCGGCAGCGACCGCATGGGCTGTGCGAACGTCGCCCACGCGTTCGCGGCCATGCCCGCGTCCGACAAGCTGCGCATCGTGGCCGAACGGGCGCCGCACATCGGCATCGTCAACGCCTACAACGACATGCTGTCGGCGCACCAGCCGCTGGCCACCTATCCCGATCTCATCCGCGACGAAGCCCACCGGCAGGGCGCCACCGCGCAGGTCGCCGGCGGCGTGCCCGCCATGTGCGACGGTGTGACGCAGGGCCTGCCGGGCATGGAGCTGAGCCTCTTCTCGCGCGACACCATCGCGATGAGCACCGCGGTGGCGCTCACGCACGACGTGTTCGACGCTGCCTTGCTGCTGGGCGTGTGCGACAAGATCGTGCCGGGCCTGCTGATCGGCGCCTTGCACTTCGGGCACCTGCCCTGCGTCTTCGTGCCGGCCGGGCCGATGACGAGCGGCCTGTCGAACAGCGCCAAGGCCAAGGTGCGCGAGCAATATGCGCAGGGCCTGGTCGGGCGCGACGAGCTGCTGAAGGCCGAGTCGGCCGCCTACCATGGCGCCGGCACCTGCACCTTCTACGGCACGGCCAACAGCAACCAGATGCTGATGGAGGCAATGGGCCTGCACGTGCCCGGCACCGCCTTCGTCAACCCGCACGAAGGCCTGCGCGAGGCGCTCACGCGCGAGTCGGTGCGGCAGGTCCTGGCCATCTCGCGCGGTGAGCGCCGCACGCCGATCGGGCGCGTGGTCGACGAGCGGGTGATCGTCAATGCGCTGGTGGCGCTGCTGGCCACCGGCGGCTCGACCAACCACCTCATCCACTGGGTGGCGGTGGCGCGTGCGGCGGGCCTGCTGATCGACTGGAGCGATTTCTCGGAGCTCTCGCACGTCGTGCCGCTGCTGGCGCGCGTGTACCCCAACGGCAGCGCCGATGTGAACGAGTTCCAGGCCGCCGGCGGCCCGGGCTTCGTGCTGCGCGAGCTGCTCGACGCCGGCCTGCTGCATGCCGACGTGATGACCACGACGCCGGGTGGCCTGCGCGACTACACCCGCGTGCCGGCCCTCGACGGCGAGCGTCTGGTGTGGCGCGACCTGCCGGCCGAGAGCGGCGACGCGAACATCGTGCGCCGCGCCGCCGAACCGTTCAGCGCGACCGGCGGACTCAAGCTGCTCGACGGCAACCTCGGCCGCTCGGTGATCAAGGTGTCGGCGGTGCCCGACACCAACCACGTGATCGAGGCGCCCGCCATCGTGTTCGACGACCAGGAATCGCTGCTCGCCGCCTTCAAGGCCGGCACGCTGCAGCGCGACTTCGTGGCGGTGGTGCGCTTCCAGGGCCCGCAGGCCAACGGCATGCCCGAACTGCACAAGCTCACGCCGCCGCTCGGCGTGCTGCAGGGGCAGGGCTTCAAGGTGGCGCTCGTCACCGACGGTCGCATGAGCGGTGCCTCGGGCAAGGTGCCTGCGGCCATCCACGTGAGCCCCGAGGCGATGGCCGGCGGGCCGCTGGCCAAGGTGCGCGACGGCGACGTGATCCGCCTCGACGCGGTGGCCGGCACGCTGGAAGCGCGCGTCGACCCCGAAACCTGGGCGCAGCGCGAAGTCGCCACCATGAGCGAACAGCGCCGCGACGACAACGCCCACGGCCTCGGCCGCGAACTCTTCGGCGGCATGCGCCGCAACGTGCGCAGCGCCGAAGAAGGCGCCGTCACCTGGCTCTGAACCACGGACACGACATGAACACTCTCGAACTTGCTTCGCACGGCCCGGTCATCCCCGTCATCGTCATCGACCGCCTGGAAGACGCGGTACCCCTTGCGGAAGCCCTGGTGGCGGGCGGCGTGAAGGTGCTGGAGGTGACGTTGCGCACCCCGGTTGCGCTGGCTGCGATGGAAGCGATCGCGAAGAAGGTGCCCGAGGCCATCGTCGGTGCGGGCACGGTGCGCAATGTCGGCGATGCCAAGGCCGCGCTGAGCGCCGGATGC
>DASWSY010000030.1:0-3039 GCA_036402415.1 Rhizobacter sp.
GATCAGCACGAACGCCGCCACGTGGTACCAGCGCGGCGGCTCGCCCAGCCAGATGGCCGACATCAACGCCGCGAACACCGGCGTGAGGTTGCTGAAGAAGGCCGCGATCGCCGGCCCCACGGTCGACACACCCTCGCCCCAGAAGCGATAGGCGAGCAGCGAAGGGCCGATGGCCACGTAGGCGAGGGCCAGCACGACCATCGGTGACCAGTGGATCTGGGCCGGGCTCACCACCGCTTCCACGCCGGCGGCGCCGGCCGCCCACACCGTGCCGAAGATCATCTGCACCAGGAGCAGCTCTGCCCAGCCCCAGTCGGGCCGCTTTTCTCCTCGCATGTGCTCCGGCGGGCGCGCCAGCAGCCAGCTGTACCAGGCCCACAGGGCGATGGCCACGAGCATGAGCACGTCACCCGGCAGCAGGTGGAGGTCGAGCAGCACCCTGGGGTCGCCACGCGAGATCACGAGGGCCACGCCGGCGAGCGAGAGCAGGGCGCCGACGATCTGCTGGCGCGTCGGGTGCTCGCGGTAGAAGGCCGCGCCCACTGCCAGCATCCACAGCGGCATGCTCGAGATGATGAGCGTGACGTTGATCGGCGTCGACGTCTGCAGTGCCAGGTACTGCAGCGAGTTGTAGGTGCCCACGCCGAGGATGCCGATGAGCGCGAGGTAGGGCCAGCGCTCGCGGATGTCCTGCGGGCGGCGCCACAGCTTCGTGGCAAACGGCAGCAGCAGCGCCAGCGCGATGGCCCAGCGCATCGCGCTCAGTGCCATCGGCGGCACCGTGCCGACCAGCGCCCGGCCGACCACCGCGTTGCCGGCCCACAGCAGCGGCGGCAGCGTGAGGAAGAAGGCGATGCGGGGAGTGAGGTGCTGCGGCGAGGACATCCCCCGAGTGTCTCAGGGCTTGGGCAGCGTGCCGGTCACCCCGTCGACAAACCAGTTCATCCGCGCGAGCGTGTCGTCGTCCATCGTGCCGGCCTCCTGGCGCACCGTGCCCTGGCTGTCGACGAGCCGGCCCGAGAAGGGGTGGAGCCTGCCGTTCACGATGTCGGCCTCGCGGGCCTTCACGAGCTTCACCACGTCGGCCGGGACCGAGGGCGAGAAAGGGGCGAGGGCGATGAAGCCCTCTTTCATGCCGCCCCACACCGGGCGGGGCTTCCAGGTGCCCTGCTGCACGGCCTGCGCCACGCGCGTGTAGTAGGCGCCCCACTGGTGGGTGATGGCGGTGAGTTGCGCGTCGGGGGCGTGGCGGCGCATGTCGCTCTGGTAGGCGATCACGCGCACGCCCTTGCTGGCGAAGTGCGCCTGCGCCGTCTGCGGCACGGCGGGCGAGCCGCTGTGGTTGGCCAGCACGTCTGCACCCTGGTGGATGAGCGAGGTGGCGGCCTCACGCTCGCGCGGCGGGTCGAACCAGGTGTTGAGCCACACCACCTTGACCTGCGCCTTGGGGTTGGCGGCACGCATGCCGAGCGCAAAGGCGTTGATGCCCTGGATCACCTCGGGCACCGGAAAGCCGGCCACGTAGCCGGCGATGCCGCTCCTGCTCGTCTTGCCCGCGAGCAGGCCGGCGAGGTAGCGGGCTTCGTAGAAGCGGGCGTTGTAGGTGTTGAGGTTCTTCGCGGTCTTGAAGCCGCCGGCGTGCTCGAACACCACGTCGGGATGGTCGGCGGCCACGCGCAGGGCCGGGTCGAGGTAGCCGAAGCTCGTGGCGAAGATGAGCTTGTGGCCCCGAGCGACGAGGTCGCGCATCACGCGTTCCGAGTCGGCGCCTTCGGCGACGGCTTCGACGGCGGTGGTGCTGACCTGCGCACCGAGTGCCTTCTCCATCGCAAGGCGGCCCTGGTCGTGCTGGAAGGTCCAGCCGGCGTCGCCGATCGGGCTCACGTAGACGAAGCCGACCTTGAGGGGGGCGTTCGTCTGCGCGATGGCGGAGGGTGACGCTGAGGCGGCAGCGAGCATCGCGGCCAGGAGGCCGCGGGCGAGGTTTTGAATCATGGTGTTCCTCTACATGGCCCCGGGTTGAAAGCGAAAACCGCCTGCGGGGGCACGCAGGCGGCTCGAAGGCCCGGATTGTCGCAGACGCACGCTTATGGGGCGCCGCGGCGAGGCTCCTTCCGATTCGAGAACTAATCACCAGAATGCATGGGTCCGTGGCGGCAGGCCGCGCTGGATGTGGAACTTTCCCATTGCAGGAAAAAGAAGCCCGCTTCAAGAATGGGCCGCACGACATTTGCGGAGACAGCGCATGGAACGAGCCGGTCGACGGGTGATGGAGGGCATGCTGGGCGCAGCGGCCCTGCTGTTGGGAAGCTCGGCCTGGGCCCAGGCGGCGGCGCCTGCCGCCGCGCCGCCACCGGTGTTCAACGGCGCCGACACGGCCTGGATGCTCATCTCCACCGTGCTGGTCATGCTGATGACCATGCCCGGCATCATGCTCTTCTACGGCGGCATGCTGCGCTCGAAGAACGCGCTCTCGATCGTGGCCCACACCGTGGCGGGCGCCTCGGTCATCACGGTGCTGTGGGCCATGTTCGGCTACACGATCGCGTTCACCTCGGGCGGCCCGTGGTTCGGCGACCTCTCGCGCATGTTCGCGCAAGGGCTGATCGGCGCCCAGGTCGGTGCGCACGTCTCGGCGCCGTCCCTGCCGGAGCCGGTGTTCTTCCTGTTCCAGCTCTCGTTCGCGATCATCACCTTCGCGCTGGTGCTGGGCGCCACCGCCGAGCGCATGCGCCTGGGCGCGACCATCGCCTTCGCCGCGCTGTGGAGCCTCCTGGTCTACGCGCCGATCGCCCACTGGATCTGGCACCCCAACGGCTGGCTCGCCAAGATGGGCCACATGGACTTCGCCGGCGGCACCGTGGTGCACATCGCCTCGGGTGTCACGGGTCTCGTGGCCGCGGTGGTGCTCGGGCCGCGCCGGGGCTTCGGCAAGGAGCCGATGGTGCCGCACAACCTGATGCTGACCGTGCTGGGGGCGGGCCTCCTGTGGGCGGGCTGGTTCGGCTTCAATGCCGGCTCTGCCTTCGAAGCCGGTCC
>DASWSY010000031.1:0-1643 GCA_036402415.1 Rhizobacter sp.
GGGACCGGCGCGCTGCCTCCTGCACCGCCGCCGCCGTCCGCACCGCCGCAGCCGGCCAGGACGGCCGCGAAGAGCGCGCCGACCACCGCGCGCTGCCAGCGCTCGGCGCCGCGCGCGGGCACGTTCGGTGAGGGGGTGCAACGATCTGCCGACATGGGCCTCCCTGGGAATCGAGTGTCATTTCGCGTCAGCACCGGGGGGGCCGAAACGACGCCTTGCGTCATCCCGGCACCACCCCAGCGGGCGAAATCCGATTGCAGCAGGAAGAGTGCCGGTCGCTGTTACCGGTTGTCAGTGCCCGTCACGTTTGACGGCGGGCGGGCCCATGCGCGACAGCACATGGCCACCGATGGTCGCGGCCAGCGCGTGTTCGGCGACGAAGACCATGCCCAGCCCTTCCTGCGCGATGAGCGCCGCTTCGTCGTCGCTTTGCGCCCGCAGCACGACCTCGATGCCGGGGTTGAGCGTCTTGGCGGTTTCCACCATCTGCCGCGCGGCGAAGACGTCGGGGATCGCAATCACGAGCATGCCGGCCTGTGCGATGTGTGCCTGGATGAGCACGCCGGGGTCGGCCGCATCGCCGCTGACCGCCGGCACGCTGCGCGCGCGCAGCTCTTCCACGCGCTCGCGGTTCTGCTCGGCCACCACGTAGCGCACCTGATGCTCGTCGAGCTGCTGCGCGATGCGGCGGCCGACACGGCCATAGCCCACGAGCACCACCTGGCCACTGAGGAAGGCCGGGTGCACCGAGGTCGGCAGCTCGGCCAGCGGGTCGTCGCGCTGCTCCAGGCGGCGCACCAGCGGGGACCGTTCGCGCAACCAGTTCTGCACCGGCTCGATGGCGCGGAAAAGCAGCGCGTTGAGCGCGATCGAGATGAGCGCGCCGGCGAGGATCAGGCTGTGCCCTTCCTGCGACATGAGCCCGAGCGCCATGCCCAGGCCGGCGAGGATGAAGGAGAACTCGCCGATCTGCGCCAGGCTCGCGCCGATGGTGAGCGCACTGTTCATCGGGTAGCGGAAGGCGAGCACGAGCGCGATGGCCGCAAGCGTCTTGCCCACCATGATGATGGCCACCACCACCAGCACGCGCAGCGGCTCCTGCAGCAGCACCATCGGCTGGAAGAGCATGCCCACCGAGACGAAGAAGAGCACCGAGAAGGCGTCGCGCAGCGGCAGCGATTCGTCGGCGGCACGGTGGCTGAATTCCGACTCGCGCATCATCATCCCGGCGAAGAACGCGCCGAGCGCGAACGACACGTCGAAAAGCTTCGCCGACGCAAACGCCACGCCCACCGCAGCCGCCACCACGCACAGCGTGAAGAGCTCGCGCGATCCGGTCTTGGCCACCCACCACAAGAGCTTGGGGAACACACGCCGCCCCACGACCAGCATCAGCGCGATGAAGGCCGCCACCTTGGCGAGCGTGAAGCCGAGCGTCATCCACAGCCCCTGCCCGTCGGCGGCGGCCGGCCCGGCCGCGGCCTGCCCGCCAAGCAAAGGCGCAAGCGGCGGCAGCAGCACCAGCACGAGCACCATCACCAGGTCTTCGACCACGAGCCAGCCCACGGCGATGCGCCCGTTCATCGACTCGAGCACACCGCGCGCTTCCAGTGCTTTCAGCAGCACCACCGTGCTGGCCACCG
>DASWSY010000032.1:0-1778 GCA_036402415.1 Rhizobacter sp.
CATCGTGCTGCAGCGTTTCGCGCTGCTGCTGCACGCGGTGGCGGCGGTGGTGCTCATCCTTGCCGTCATCGTGCACGTGTACGCCGCGATCTGGGTCAAGGGCACGGTGCGGGCGATGACGCGCGGCACCGTCACCGAAGGCTGGGCTCGGCAGAACCATGCGCTGTGGTACCGCAAGATGACGGGGGGCCGTTGAACGTGCATGATCGGCCGGCGGGCCTCATCGGGAGCCCGCGCTTCTGGCAAGGAGTGAATCGGCCATGGCGGTGACGGCCACCGTGCGGGTGATGTCCGCGGAAGAGATTGCGGCCAAGGCGGGCGGCGAGACGCCCTTCCTGCAGATGCCGCAGCGTGCGACCCTGTTCGCCGAGCGCGCGATGCGGCTGCGGCAGCTCGCGCGGGGCCACGCGATGGAAGACTTCCTCGTCTTCATGGCGGATCTGGCGCAGGCGCAGCACACGCGGCTCGCGCAGTTCCCCGAGGTGCCGCTGCCCGATGCCCAGGCGCTCGACCGCGCCGCCGAGCGCGGCGTGCCGCCGCTGCCCGCCTCCGAGTGGCCGCGCGATGCGGCGTGGCACGGCGTGCTGCGCGCGCTCGTGGCCGAGCTGCGCGACAAGGCGCCGGCGGGGACTCAGCCCACGCTTGCGCGGCTCGAAAGCGCCGACGGCGAATGGCTGGAGCGCCAGGCCGACTGCCTGCTCACCTGCGTGATGGAAGGGCTGGACCTGGCCACCGCGCCCCTCGTCGCGGCAGCCCTGCAGGTCTACTGGGTGCACATGGTCGCGGCCGTGGTGCAACGCCAGTCGCGGCATCCACAAGGTGGCCAGGCCTTCGGCCGCATCGACGACGCGACCGCCTGCCCCTGCTGCGGCAGCCGGCCGGTCGCGAGCATCACGCGCAGTGGCGGCGAGTTGATGGGCCAGCGCTACCTGCACTGCTCGTTGTGCAGCACGCAGTGGCACATGCTTCGCATCCAGTGCACACACTGCTTGAGCAACAAGCACGTGGCCTACCAGTCGCTCGACCTGGCCGACGCTGACGACGACAGCGCGAGCCGCGCCGCCGGTGCCGCCGTGCAGGCCGAGACCTGCGAGGACTGCGGCCACTACCTCAAGATCATGCACAGCGACCGCGAGCCCTTCGTGGAGCCGGTGGCCGATGATCTGGCGACGCTCACGCTGGACCTGCTCGTGTCCGACACCGGCCTCAAGCGGCATGGCGTGAACCTGATGCTGCTCTTCGGCGAGCCCGAGCCACCACCGGGGGCGCCATGACCGCCCGGCCCGCCGAATCCGTGGTTCACGGTTCCAAGGCCAGCGCGAAGGACCTTCCGTCCGTTGACCGCCTGCTGCGCCTGCCCGCCGTGGCGGCGATCGTGGCCGAGCATGGGCACACCCTGGTGACGGAGGAAGCGCGCGGGTTGCTCGAGTCCCTGCGCACGCAGGCGCTTGCGGGCGTGCTCGATGCGACCGCCGTGCAAACCGAGGCGTTGGCCGCGGTGCTCGGCCATCGCATCACACAGCGGCTCACCCCGCGCATGCGCCGCGTGTTCAACCTCACCGGCACGGTGATCCACACCAACCTCGGCCGCGCGCTGCTGGCCGACAGCGCGCTGCAGCACCTGCTGGCCATGATGCCCGGCCCCAACAACCTCGAGTACGACATCGCCTCGGGCGGGCGCGGCGACCGCGACACCCTCGTCGAGGAGCTGCTGTGCCGCATCACCGGCGCCGAGGCGGCCACCGTCGTCAACAACAACGCCGCGGCGGTGCTGCTCA
>DASWSY010000033.1:0-5511 GCA_036402415.1 Rhizobacter sp.
AGCTCGTCCAGCCCGGGGTAGCGGCCGGCCATGAAGAACTGCTGCACGGCCTTGTCGCGCGGCAGGAAGAGCAGGGTGCAGGTGGCGGCCAGCCCGTCGCGCCCGGCGCGGCCCGACTCCTGGTAGTAGGCGTCGAGCCCCGAGGGCATCTGCCAGTGAAGCACGAAGCGTGTGTCGGGCTTGTCGATGCCCAGGCCGAAGGCGTTGGTGGCCACCATCACCCGCGCGCGGCCTTCCATGAAGGCATCTTGCGCGGCGCGGCGCTCGTCGGCCTTGAGCTTGCCGTGGTACAGCGCGACCGATTCGCGGGCGAAGAGCAGCGCCTCGTGGACCGTTTCGGCGGCCTTCACGGTGGCGCAGTAGACGATGCCCGAGCCTTCCAGCCCCGGAAGCAGGGCTTGCAGGCGCTCGAGCTTGTGCGTGTCGTCGGTGACCAGCTCCACGGCGTAGTGCAGGTTGGGGCGGTAGGCGCCAGTGTTGACCACGCCCGCGGCGGGGATGGCAAGCTGCTGGCAGATGTCGCGCGTGACCTCGTCGGTGGCGGTCGCCGTGAGCGCGAGCAGGGTGGGGCGGCCGAGCGCCCGGGCGGCGTCGGCGATCTCGAGAAAGGCGGGGCGGAAGTCGTGGCCCCATTGCGAGATGCAGTGCGCCTCGTCGACCACCAGCAGCCCGGTCGGGTGTTGCCGCAGCTGCTCCCGGAACTCGAGGTTGGCGAGCTGCTCGGGCGTGGTGAAGACGATGCGCGCCGTACCCTCGGCCACGGCGGCCAGGGCCTCGCGGCTCTCGGCGCCATCGAGCGCACTGTTCACCTGCACCGCCGCCACGCCTTGCTGCACGAGCTTGTCGCACTGGTCCTTCATCAGGGCGATCAGTGGCGAGACGACGAGCGTGCGGCCTTCGATGAGCAGCGCCGGGAGCTGGTAGCAGAGCGACTTGCCCGCGCCCGTGGGCATGATGGCCAGCGTGGGCTGCCCGGCCAGCACGCGCTCGATCACGGCCTGCTGGCCATCACGGAGATGGTCCAGGCCGAAGACCGACTTCAGCGTACGGGCCAGCCGGCGCGGGGCCGCCGGGTCCTGCGTGCGGCGCGCCACCTCAGTGGCGCAGGTCGTCGTCGGCGTCTTCGTCGCCGGCCTCGAGGCCGGTCTCGTCGCCCTCGTCGGCGACCAGCTCGTCGACTTCCAGCCGGTCCGCGTCGTCGAGCGCGTCGGCGCCGCGGATCACCCGGTCCGGCATGATGTCGCCGCCGTCGCGCGGCTCGGTCCCGATCGCGGCGGCGCGCTCGCCGGTGCCGCGCGAATCGCTGTCGCTGTCGAGCTCGGCCGGCACCGCACCGGTGCCGCCGTCGTCGGCGTCGGTGGCCAGGGCACGTTCGCCTTGCACGTCGCTGCCGGAATCGGAGCTGTCGCTCGGGCCCAGCAGGTCGGTGCCGGTGCCGAGGGGGCGTTGGGGGGCGGCGCTGCCGCCGAGGATGCTGCTCGTTGCCATGGGGTGTCCTCTGTGTGCTGGGTGCCAGCGATGGCCACACTCTCCCGCCGTGCGCGTGTTGCGGCCATCAGAACAGGCGGCACGCACGCGTGGGCGTGCTCCCAAGCGGGTGTCGGCGCTTTCCCACCCGCCGACACCGGAACGGCGCTTGCCGCCCGACAAGCATTGACACGACCGGAGTGCCACATGGATCTGAGCATCGATGAAATCTACGCCCGCCTCACCCGAGGCGTCGGCCATGAACTCGTCAACGACGACAACGTCTTCGCGCTGATCGAGCGGGCCGAGCGCGACCGCCACACCATCCTCGCCACCGAGTTGCGTGAGTGGCAGGCCCCCTGCAGCTCGGTGCAGGAGGTGCCGAGCACCATCGCCCCCACCAAGGGATTCAACCGCGAGAACGTGAAGCATTGAGCTGGCGCAAGCCCGGGCCATGCTCGCGGCGCGAGCATGGCGCATGGGCAAGCGCATCCTCATCCTCCAAGGCCACCCCGACGCTCGCGAGCGTCACTTCTGCCATGCGCTCGCGCAGGCCTACGCCGACGGCGCGCGCGGCGCCGGCCACACGGTGGAGCTGTGCGAGATCGCGCAGCTCGACTTCCCGCTCCTGCGCAGCAAGGCCGAGTGGGACCACGGTGCCACGCCCGAGAGCCTGAAGCCGGTGCAGGCCGCCATCCTGCGTGCCGAGCACCTGGTGTTCGTGTTTCCACTGTGGCTGGGCGGCATGCCGGCCTTGCTGAAGGGCTTCCTGGAACAGGTGGCGCGGCCGGGGTTCGCCTTGTCGCCGATGGACGGGTCGCCGGAAGGGAAGGGCTTGCCGAAGAAACTGCTGTCTGGCCGCTCGGCCCGGCTCGTCGTCACGATGGGCATGCCGGCGCTGGTGTACCGCTACGTGTTCCGGGCGCACAGCCTGAGGGCGCTCGAAAGAAACATCCTCGGCTTCGTGGGCATCGCCCCGGTGCACGAGACGCTCATCGGTATGGTGGAAGGCGAGGCCGGCGGCCGACAGCGCTGGCTTGCGAAGCTGCGCCGGCTGGGTGCAGGCGCGGAGTGAACCCAGAGGAACGCCGCGCGGGCCAGCCGGTCCCATCAGTCTGTCGTCTTCATGAGGAGTACTGCCATGGACCACAAGCTGCATCTGCTCGACTCTTTTGCCGCAAGAGGCGCCGACGGCCAGACCTACAAGGTCTGCGCCTACGAGCACCTGGTGAAGGACATCTCGCTGCAGACCGATGGACGCGAGCACTGGGAGCCGAGCGGCCAGGTCGAGTACCGGCTGGCCGGGGGCGAGAGCGTCGACGAGCTGGCAGACGGCAGCCTGCGGGTTCGCGACTCCAACCTCACCCTGACGCCGCTGGGCATGCGGCACTGACGCCGCTCATGCCGCGGCGAAGAGTTCGCTCCTCGCCGCCTTCGTGATGGCGGCCACGCCGGGGTGCGAGATGCGCCGCTCGATCGAGATGGCGTAGAACTCCTCGACCAGGTCGTCGGGGCCGCCCAGCGTCTCGACCTCGAACTGGCGGGCGATCTCCTTGCCCAGCACTGCAGGTGCCGGGAACACGCCCAGGCCCTCGCGGCCGAAGGCTTTCATGAGCGCGGTGTCGTCGAACTCCGCGGCGATCTGCGGCGCGATGCCCTGGCGGCGCAGCCAGCCGTCCAGACGCAGGCGCAGGGCCGAATCGGCGGCGGGCAGCAGCATCGGCAACTGTGCGAGCGCCTGAGGGAACTTCGCGCGTACCTGCCGCAGGCCCAGCCCGTGCTTCTTCAGCAGCCGCTCGGAGGCGAAGAAGACGATGCCGCTTCCGCCGAGCAGATGGGTGAAGGCCTTCACGCCCAGGTTGCCGGGCAGCGGCACGTCGGAGAGCACCAGGTCGACCCGCCGCAGCGCCAGCTCGGCCATCAGCGCAGGCAGCTTGCCTTCGGGGCATTGAAGGCGC
This sequence comes from Rhizobacter sp., assembly GCA_036402415.1. Classification (GTDB taxonomy): domain Bacteria; phylum Pseudomonadota; class Gammaproteobacteria; order Burkholderiales; family Burkholderiaceae_C; genus Rhizobacter. The sequence continues at coordinate 3,426 of DASWSY010000033.1, forward strand.
GGCGCAGGCTCCAGGCGAAGGGCCGGCTCGAGCAGGTGGTAGGCGATGGCCTTGGGCACCGAGTCGACGAGGCCGACCTTCAGCACCGGCGCCCGCGAGCTTTCGCGGCCGCCGCGCATGGCGTCTTCCATCTCCTGGCCGAGCGTGAAGATCTCGTCGGCGTACTGCATCACCATGCGCCCGGCTTCCGTGGGCTCGACATTGCGGCCCACCTTCCTCAGCAGGGGGCGGCCCAGGCGTTCTTCCAGCAACTTGATCTGCCCGCTGAGGGTCTGGGGCGACAGGTGAAGCTCATCACTCGCACGCAGCACGCCGCCGGCGCGGACAACCGTCCAGAAGTAGTGGAGATGCTTGTAGTTCATGAGACCTTCCTGTTTTCTCGAATGGTTCGAGCGAATTTTCGATTATTCAGGATGGTCGCGCATCCCTAGAGTGGCGTCCATCGGTGCGCGGCGACGGTGCCGCGACCTCACGCCCATAGGGACTCGACATGACAGACTTTCTGCAAGGCGGCTTTCTGCAGGCCGACTTCCTCGGCCAGGCCGTCTGGCTCTGGCTGGCGTTCATCACGATCGTGGTGGCGCTGCTCGCCTTCGACCTTGGCGTGCTGCACAAGGACGACCGCGAGATCGACGTCAAGGAAAGCCTGTGGCTTTCGGCCGGCTACATCGGGGTGGCCGCGCTCTTCGGCGGCTGGCTGTGGTGGCAGCTCGGGGCAGAGCGGGGCGTGGAGTACTTCACCGGCTACATCATCGAGAAGTCGCTCTCGATGGACAACGTGTTCGTCATCGCGATGATCTTCAGCTTCTTCGCGATCCCCCGGCAGTACCAGCACCGGGTGCTGTTCTGGGGCATCCTGGGCGTGATCGTGCTGCGCGCCATCATGATCGGCCTCGGCGCCGCGCTCGTGAGCGAGTTCTCCTGGGTGCTCTACCTCTTCGGCGCGTTCCTGGTGGTCACCGGCATCAAGATGCTGTGGATGGCCGACCACGAGCCCGACCTCGAGAAGAACGTGCTGCTGAAGTGGATGCGGCGCGCGATGCGTGTCACGCCGCAGATCCGGGGCAACGCGTTCTTCGTGCGCGAACCCGATGCCGCCACCGGCAAGCCGGTGCTGTGGGCCACGCCGCTCTTCCTCGCGCTGTGCATGGTGGAGTTTGCCGACCTCATCTTCGCGGTGGACTCGGTGCCGGCCATCCTCGCCATCACCGACGACACCTTCGTCGTCTACACCAGCAACATCTTCGCCATCCTCGGGCTGCGCGCGCTGTACTTCGCGCTGGCGGCGATGATCCACCGCTTTGCCTACCTGAAATACGCCCTGGCGCTCGTGCTGATGTTCATCGGCGGCAAGATCTTCCTCGTGAACATCGTGGGCAAGATCCCCGCGGTCGTAAGCTTGGGCGTGACGGCCGGGCTTATTGCCGGCGGTGTGGTGGTGTCACTGTGGAAGACGCGGAACCAGCCGCCTGTGGCACGGCTCCCCATTGGTATGAAGCAACAAAGGAGCGAGTCTTGACGGGAATCATCTGGGTCGTGTTCGGCGTGCTGCTCGCCCTGTGGACGGCCGCAGTGTGGCTCGCGTCAGCGGTCACCGGCTGGGCCGCCGAGGCCCTGCGATCCGGCACTGCCTCGGGCAGCATCAAGTTGCCCGACGTGATCGAACAACTGCCCGAGGGCCTGAAGGCCTGGATTCCGGGTGACCTGCTGGAGCTGCTGCCACCCTTGGTGGCGAGCCTGCAGCGGGCGGTCGAGATGATCGAGACCTCCTTGCCTTGGGCGGGCGAAGCCGTGTCGTGGCTCGTGCCGCTGCTGTGGGTCGGCTGGTTCGTCGTCACGCTCGGGCTTTTCGTCGTCGCGTTCGTCGCGCATCTGCTGGTACGTCGGGCCACGCGGCCCGCGCAGCCTCGACCGGCCTGAGGGTGAGGCGTCCGGGGGGCATGAAGGCTTGGGGGCGCGAGCGGGTGGGTTCGGTCCAGTAGCGCCACAATGTATATTATGTAAAGTGACGTGGATGGACAATGAACGGAGCCATCCTCGACTGAGGCTCTCGTCGCTTCGCCTGCCCGCCTCAGTCCGAAGAGAG
>DASWSY010000034.1:0-1592 GCA_036402415.1 Rhizobacter sp.
TGCGCTGGGAGCTGCACCGCGTGTGGGTGGTCGAGGCCACCCTCAAGCCGGGCCAGCGTCACCAGGCGCCGCGCAGCCGCTACTACCTCGACGAAGACACCTGGGTGGCCGTGCTCGGCGACCGCTGGGATGCAAAGGGCCAGCTGTGGAAGACGCTGTGGGCCCACCCCGTCGTGATGCCCGACCTGCCGGCCACCACGCCGCAGCAGCAATGGGGCTTCCACGACCTGCTGTCGGGCGCGTGGTACGCGAGCGGTGTGGTCAACGAACGCAACACGCACTACCGCATCGTGCCGCGCCGCCCCGACAGCCATTTCACGCCCGACGCCATGGCAGGCGACGGCGTGCGCTGAAAGACGCCCGCATGAAGTTCCGCTTCAGGTCTTCGGACATGGCGCTCGCGGCGGCACTGCTGCTCGCCGCGACGGGTGCGGCCGCCGCCCCCGTAGGCGACGCGTGGCAGCGCCCAGCACTGTCGGTCAAGGCGCCGGCGCGCCAGGCGCTGCTGTCGGCGGCCTTCGCCGGCACGCGAGTTGTCGCCGTCGGCGAGCGCGGCCTCGTCGCACTGAGCGACGACCGCGGCGCCACCTGGCGGCAGGCACCGTCGCCCGTCAGCGTGACGCTGACGACGGTGCGCTTCGCCGACGCACGCCGCGGTGTGGCCGTCGGCCACGCCGGCACGGTGCTCACCACCGACGACGCAGGCGAAAGCTGGACCGTGCGGCTGGATGGGCAGCGCCTCGCCCGGCTCGCCAAGGAGGCCGCCGCCACACCGGGGGCCTTGAAGGAAGCCGAGCGCCTGCTGGCCGACGGGCCCGACAAGCCTTTCCTCGACGTGATGCTGTGGGACGCGCAGCGCCTGCTCGCCGTCGGCGCCTACGGCATCGCCTTCCACAGTCAGGACGGCGGCAAGTCGTGGGCCCCGTGGATGGCCCGCCTGCCCAACCCCCAGGGGCTGCACTGGTACGTGGCGCGCCGCGCGGGCGATGCCATCGTGCTGGCCGGTGAGCAAGGCCAGCTCGCGCGATCGGACGACGGTGGCCACAGCTTCCGCGCGCTCGCCTCGCCCTACAAGGGAAGCTGGTTCACCGGCGAGCTGCGCGCCGACGGCAGCCTCGTGCTCGCCGGCCTGCGCGGCAACGTGTGGCATGCGCGTGACGGCATCGGCGGCTGGGCACAACTCAGCACGCCGACCGGCACCTCCATCACCGCCAGCGTCACGGCGGCCGACGGCACGCTGCTGCTCGCCAACCAGGCCGGCCTGCTGCTCGCGCTGCGCGGCGAGACGCTGGTGCCGATCAACGAACGCCCGCTGCCGATGCCGGCCGCGGTGTTGCCCCTGGCGCCGGATCGCGCACTCGCGTTCGGGCTTGCCGGTGCCACGCCCGTCGCCTTGAAACCGGGAGCCAAGCCGTGAGCGCTGCTTCCATCAAATCGCACGACATGCACGGCGTGACGCTCGACCAGTTCGACCGCCACTCCGGCTCGTGGGTGGAGCGCCTGCTGTTCAACCACCGCGCGGTGGTCGTGTGGCTGTGCCTGGCCGTCACCGTGCTGCTGGGCTGGCAGGCCACGCGCCTGCAGCTGAACGC
>DASWSY010000035.1:0-10870 GCA_036402415.1 Rhizobacter sp.
GAGCGCACCATGCGCTGCACGCCGGCCGACAGCGCCACGTCGGTGTGGGCGAAGCCCTTGTGCACGCGGTAGCTGATGGCACGGTCGTTGTAGAGGCTGGCGAAGACCTCCTTCATCTTGTGCAGCACATCGTCGATGCCCACGACGTTGAGGAAGGTCTCCTGCTGGCCGGCGAAGCTGGCGTCCGGCAGGTCCTCGGCGGTGGCGGAGGACCGCACCGCGAAGGAGGCACCTTCGTGGCCGGCGGTCAGCTTGGCGAACTCGGCCTTGATGGCCGCTTCGAGGTCGGCCGGGAACGGGGTTTCCTCGACCCAGCGGCGGATCTCGGCCCCCGCTTCGGCCAGCGCACGCACGTCTTCGGTGTTGAGCGTGGACAGGCGCTTGTTGATGCGCTCGGCCAAGCCGCCGTGCGCCAGGAAGCGGCGGAAGGCATGGGCCGTGGTGGCAAAGCCGCCGGGCACCCGCACGCCCGAGGCAGCCAGCTGGCTGATCATTTCGCCGAGGGAGGCGTTCTTGCCGCCGACCGACTCGACGTCGGTCATCCTCAGGTGTTCAAACGGCACGACCAGGGCGGTCGCCAGATTGGGGGAAGACATGGGAAAGCTCCGTGATGTTGGTAAACCGGTGCTTCCCAGTGGTGCCGCGAGCCGATCAAGGGCTCAAGCGGCGAGGCGACTCGCTGCGTGTCGAGTTGTGGTTGGAGTGCAGGCGGTGGCATGCGGGGTGCGACTGGGAAGAGTCTGAAAAGATTCTAGGCCCGATTTGCCTATGATCGACCCCCTCACTCCCCGGGCCGAGATTCCATATGCCGAACCGCACCGTGTACTTTGTCTCCGACGGCACCGGCATCACCGCCGAGACCTTCGGCAATTCGATCCTGGCCCAGTTCCCCGGCAAGCCGCGGCATGTGCGCCGGCCGTTCATCGATACGCTGGACAAGGCCCATCAGGTGGTCCGGGAGGTGAACCAGACGGCCGAGCTCGAAGGCGTGCGGCCGGTGGTCTTCCTGACCCTGGTCGACCCGGACATGCTGGGCGTGCTCAAGCGCAGCAAGGGCATGGTGCTCGACATGTTCAACACCTTCATCGAGCCGCTGGAGGCCGAGTTCGGCGTCAAGTCCAACCACCGCATCGGGCGCTTTGCCGACGTGTCGAAGAGCCAGGAGTACACCGACCGCATCGAGGCGATCAACTTCTCGCTCGCGCATGACGACGGCCAGTCGGCCAAGAACCTGGAGCAGGCCGACGTGATCCTCGTCGGCGTAAGCCGCAGCGGCAAGACGCCGACCTCGCTCTACCTCGCCATGCAGCACGGCATCAAGGCGGCCAACTACCCCTTGATCCCCGAAGATTTCGAGCGCAACGAGCTGCCCAAGAGCCTGGCCCCGCACAAGGCGAAGTGCTTCGGACTCACCATCGCCCCGGAGCGCCTGTCGGAGATCCGCAACGAGCGCCGCCCGAACAGCCAGTACGCCAAGCTCGAGAACTGCCGGCGCGAAGTGGCCCAGGCCGAAGCGATGATGCGCCGCGAGGGCATCTCGTGGCTGTCGTCCACGCACAAGTCGATCGAAGAGATCGCCACCACCATCCTGCGCGACATCCGGCCGGATCGCCTGATGTACTGAACCGGTCAGAGCCGCTGTCGGTTCGACTCGTAGAGACAGACCGCCGCGGCCGCGGCCACGTTGAGCGACTCTTCGCCGCCCGGCTGTGGAATGCGCAGCGTCAACGCACAGCGCGCGGCGAGCGACTCCGACACGCCCTGCCCTTCGTGGCCCATCACCCAGGCACAGGGCCACGGCAACACCACCTCGTGCAGGGCCTGGGCCGCGTGCGAACTGGTGCCGAGCAAGGGCAGCCGCAGCGAGGACAGGTCGGTTTCGGCCGCCTGCTCGACCAGGTTGAGCCCGAAATGCGCCCCCATGCCGGCGCGCAGCACCTTGGCTGACCACAGCGCCGCCGTGCCCTTGAGCGCGATGCACTGGGTGAAGCCGAACGCGGCGGCGGTGCGCAGGACGGTGCCCACGTTGCCCGCGTCCTGCAGGCGGTCGAGAATGACGGCCGGTTGGTCGGGCTGGATCGTGCCGCCGCCGGACCACGGCAGGACGAAGCCGATCGGGGCGGGGGATTCCAGCGAGCTGAGCCCCGCCATCAGCGCCGCCGGAACGATCGCCACCGCGTCTGCGGCGCTGGCCAGGTCGCGCAGGGCAGGCTCTTCCCAGGCGGACTCGGTGATCACCGCCTGCGCCGGTCGACCGCCGCGCTTCAGCAGGGCATCGCAGAGGTGGTCGCCTTCCAGCCAGAGCTGCCCGAGCTTTCGGTAGGCGGCCGGCTCGACCGCCAGCTTGCGCAATCGCACCAGGAGCGGGTTGTCGCGCGAGGTGATCGCCCGGGCCTCGGCCACCTCAGAACCCTTCGAGCGTGTCACGCACCGGCGCGAAGGAGCGCCGGTGGTGCACGCAGGCGCCGTGCGCGCGCAACGCGGCCAGGTGCTCCGCCGTGGCGTAGCCCTTGTGTCCGTCGAAGCCGTATTGGGGATGTTCTTCGTGCAGGGCCAGGCACAAGCGGTCGCGGTGCACCTTGGCGAGGATGGACGCGGCCGAGATCGCCTTCACCTTCGCATCTCCCTTCACGATGGCCTCGGCGGCCACCTTGAGCACCGGCAGCCGGTTGCCGTCGATCAGCACCTTGCCGGGCTTGAGGCGCAAGCCCTCCACCGCCCGCTTCATCGCGAGCATGGTGGCGTGCAGGATGTTGAGCGTGTCGATCTCTTCGACCGAGGCCTCGGCCACCGAGCAGCACAGCGCCTTGGCCCGGATCTCGTCGTACAGGCGGTCGCGGGTGGCCGGGGTGAGCAGCTTCGAGTCCTTCAAGCCGCGAATGGGCTTGAGCTCGTCGAGAATGACCGCCGCCGCCACCACCGGCCCGGCCAGGGGGCCGCGCCCGGCTTCGTCGACGCCGGCGATGAGCCCGATCACGTCGAAGCTCAATCCGAGCTGTTCAGGCACGGAGGACTTTTTCGAGGGCATCGGTGGCGGCTTGGGCGGTGTTGCAGCGCAATTGCTGGTGCAGGCCTTCGAAGCGCTGCACGAGCGAGGCACAGGCCTCGGGATCGTCCAGCCACCGGAAGGCGGCGCGGGCCAGATTGTCGGGCGTGGCCTCGCCTTGCAGCAACTCCGGCACGGCAAAGTCGCGCAACAGGATGTTGGGCAGGCCGACCCAGGGCTGGTAGGCCATGCGCTTCATGAGCTGGTAGGTCAGCCAGTGCATCACGTAGGTGATGACCATCGGCCGCTTGAAGAGCGCCGCCTCCAGCGTGGCGGTGCCGCTGGCGATGAGCGTCACGTCGCAGGCAGCCAGCGCCTGGTGTGACATGCCGTCGAGCACCTGCACGCCGGCCGACGGCGCGAATTGCGCCACCAGCGGGTCGATCATCGTGCGCAGGCTCGGCACCGCGGGCAGCACGAAGCGCAGGCCTGGCCGTTCGCGCTTCATCTGCTGCGCGGCCGCCAGCACGCGCGGGGCGTTGTACTGGATCTCGGAGCGGCGGCTGCCCGGCAGCAGCGCCACCACCTGCGCGTCGGCCTCGAGGCCGAGTGCGGCCCGTGACGCCTCGCGCGGCACCTCGAGGGGAATCGCGTCGGCCAGCGGATGCCCGACGTAGCTCGCCGCGATGCCGTGCTTCGCGTAGATCTCGGGTTCGAAGGGGAAGATGCACAGCACGTGGTCAGCCGCCGCACGGATCTTCTCGATGCGCTTGCCGCGCCAGGCCCAGATCGACGGGCTGACGAAATGCACGGTCTTGATGCCTGCCGACTTGAGCCGCGTCTCCAGCCCGAGGTTGAAGTCGGGGGCGTCGACGCCGATGAAGGCATCGGGCCGCTCCTTCAGCAGGCGATCGCCCAGCGCGTTGCGGATGCCCACCAACTCGCGGTAGTGGCGCAGCACCTCCACGTAGCCGCGCACGGCCAGCTTCTCGTGCGGCCACCAGGCGTCGAAGCCGTGCTCGGCCATGCGTGGCCCGCCGATGCCGAAGGTCGAGAGCTGCGGCCAGCGGGCCTTCAAGCCCCCCAGCAGCAGCCCGGCCAGCAGGTCGCCCGAGGCTTCACCGGCCACCATGCCCAGGCGCGGGCCCGACGTGTCGCTCATGCGGGCCCCGCGTCAGCGCACAAGGCCGCGGGTCGACGCCCCGAGGAAGTCCAGCATCGTCTGGACGTCTTCGTCGCCACCCTGCCCGCGCAGGGCCTCGATCTCGACCTTGGCCTGGTCGAGCGTCGCGCCACTGCGGAAGATCAGCTTGTGCATCTGGCGGATCAGGCGCTGGCGCTCGTCGCTGAAGCCGCGGCGCTTGAGGCCGGTGAGGTTGACCGCGCGCACCGCCAGCGGGTTGCCGTCGACGGTCATGAAAGGCGCCACGTCCTGGGCCACGTGCCCCTGGAATCCGATCATCGAATGGGCGCCGACGTGCACGAACTGGTGCACGCCCGACAAGCCGCCGATCACCGCCCAGTCGCCCACGTGCACGTGGCCAGCGAGCGTGACGTTGTTGGCCAGCACCGTGCGGTCACCCACGCGCACGTCGTGGGCGATGTGCACGTAGGCCATGATCCAGTTGTCGCTGCCCACGCGCGTGATGCCCTGCTCCTTGAAGGTGCCGGTGTTGAAGGTGCAGAACTCGCGGATGGTGTTGCGGTCGCCGATCACGAGCTCGGTCACCTCGCCGCCGTGCGACATGTCCTGCGGCATCGCGCCGATGGAGCTGAACTGGAAGAAGCGGTTGTCGCGGCCGATGGTCGTGCGGCCCTCGATCACGCAGTGCGGGCCGACGATGGTGTTGTCGCCGATGCGCACTTCGGGGCCAATCACCGCGTAGGGGCCCACCGTCACGGAAGCGGCGAGCTGGGCCCGGGGGTCGACGATCGCGGTCGGGTGGATCTTGTTGCTCATCGCAGCCTCGTCCGGTCAGGCGATGCGGCGCATGGTGCAGGTCAGTTGGGCTTCGACGGCGAGTTCACCGCCGACCAGGCCACGCGCGCCGAAACGGCACACGCCGGCCTTCATGCGCTCCAGGTCGACTTCCAGCATGAGCTGGTCACCCGGTTCCACGGGCCGCTTGAAGCGGGCACCGTCGATGCCCGCGAAGTAGAAGACGGTCTGGTCGTCGAGTTGGATGCCCATGGTCTCGATGGCCAGGATGGCGGCGGCCTGTGCCAGCGCCTCGAGCATCAGGACGCCCGGCATCACCGGGCGGTGGGGAAAGTGGCCGTTGAAGAAGGGCTCGTTGATGCTGACGTTCTTGATCGCCTGGATGCGCTTGTTCTTCTCCAGCGACACCACCCGGTCCACCAGCAGGATCGGATAGCGATGCGGCAGCGTCTTCAGGATTTGGTGAATGTCCATCATGGTCGTCAAGGAAGCTTTTTCTCGAGGGCGCGCAGGCGCTCACGCAGGGTGTGGAGGTGGCGCAGCGTGGCGGCGTTCTTCTCCCAGGTGGCATTGTCGTCGATGGGAAAGGTGCCGCTGTAGGTGCCGGGCTGCCGGATCGAGCGCGTGACGGCACTGCCCGGAGTGATCACGACGCCGTCAGCAATGCTCAGGTGCCCCATCAGCATGGCGGCGCCGCCGATGATGCAGCGGCTGCCGATGATGGTGCTGCCCGCGATGCCGGCACAGCCCTGCACCGCCGTGTGGTTGCCGATGCGGCAGTTGTGGCCGATCTGGATGAGGTTGTCGAGCTTCACCCCGTCGCCGATGACGGTGTCGTCGAGCGCGCCGCGGTCGATGCAGGTGTTGGCGCCGATCTCCACGTCGCGGCCGATGCGCACGCCGCCCAGTTGCTCGATCTTTACGGCGCCTTCGGCGCTGGCCGCGAAGCCGAAGCCGTCGGCCCCGATCACCACGCCGCTGTGGACGATCGCGCGCTCGCCGATGTGGCAGCCATGCAGCACCGTCACGCGGGGCGCGAGGCGGCCGCCCTGCCCCACCGTACTTCCGCGGCCGATGAATCCGTGGGCGCCGATCAGCACGTCGTCGCCGACCACCGCACCCGACTCGACCACCGTGAACGGCCCGATGCTCGCACTCGTCGCAACAACGGCCCCCGGCTCGATCACGGCCGTGGCATGGATGCCCGGCACGAGCGCCGGGCGTGATTTCGCGGCCCACCACTGCGTGAGGCGCGCGAACGCGACGTAGGGCTCGGGCACCACGAGCGCCGCGCCCCGCGCGAGCGCGGCCTCGCGCATGGCGGGCGCCACGATCACGCAGCCGGCCTGGCTGCCGCCGAGCTGCGACTGGAACTTGGGATTGGAGAGGAAGGAGATGGTGGACGGAGTAGCCGTGTCCAGCGGCCCGATGCGCGTGATGCGCAGCCCTGGATCGCCGATCAATTCGCCGCCCAGGTGCGCGGCGATCTCACCCAGCGTGGCGTCGGCCACCGATCACTTTCCGTCGGGGCTGTTGAGCTTCTTGATCACGCGATCGGTGATGTCGATGCGCGGGCTCGCGTGGAAGGCTTCCTGGACGACCAGGTCATAGCGTTCCCTCTCGGCGATGTCACGCACGGCGGCCAGCACACGCTCGCGCAGGGCGATCATCTCGTCGTTCCGACGCTGGGCCAGGTCTTCCCGGTAGGCGCGTTGCTTGCGCTGGAGCTCGCGGTCCTGGTCGATCAGCTCGCGCTGGCGGCGGTCACGTTCCACGTCGGGCAGCGTCGGGCTCTCGCGGTCGAGCTTGGTGGCGGCCGCCTTGAGCTTGCTGTTGAGCTCGGTCAGCTCCTTCTCGCGCCGGTTGAACTCGGCCTCGAACTTCACCCAGCCGGCCTGCGCAGGCAATGCATCGCGCATGACCTTGTCGCTGTTGACGTAGGCGACACGCAGTTCCTGGGCCTGCGCGCTCCACGCCGCCGCGACCAGGCAGACAGCTGAGAGCACCGACTTGAAAGAAGATGAGCTGCTCATTTAGAACGCGGTCCCGATCTGGAATTGGAGACGCTGGATTCTATCCGTGCGCTCATAGCGGAGTGGCCTGCCCCAGCTCAGCTTCAGGGGGCCGACCGGCGACACCCAGCTCAGGCCGAGACCGGCCGACACGCGCAGAGGGTCAAGGGAACTCTTGTCGTCCCACACGTTGCCAGCGTCGAGGTAGGCGAAGAAGCGCAAGGTGCGGTCATTGCCAGCACCGGGCACGGGCAGGTACAGCTCGCTGTTCAGGTTCAGTCGGCGTGTGCCGCCGATGTAGGCACCCTGAACGTCCGAGGGGCCGAGCGTGCCCTGGTCGAAGGCGCGAACCGTACCCAGGCCACCCCCGTAGAAGCGCTTGAAGACGGGATAGGGCTTGTCCTGCAGGGCTTCACCCCAACCCAGCTCGGCGTTGACCGCGAAGGTGTACTTCTTCGACAGCGGCCAATAGTGCTGGTACTGCAGATTGGTGCGCAAGTAGCGCGTATCGGCGGCGGCGCCCCATTCGATGTTGACGCGCTTGTAGCTGCCTTCGTTGGGCACCAGAGCGCTGTCGCGGCCGTCGCGCGTCCAGCCGACGGTGATCGGCACGGAGGTGGTCTTCTCGCCATACTGGGCGATATGCTGCACCCAGCTCTCGGGCATGCCGGTGGAGCCCTTGATCTTGGTCTGCTCGATGCCGGCACCGAAGAACACCGTGTCGTATTCGCTGAACGGCACCCCGAACTTGATCGATGCGCCGGGCGTGATGAACTCGTACTCCTCGCCCTGGCTGTTGATCGGCTTCTGGGTGCGATAGAAGACGTCGACCGCGCGCGAGATGCCGTCGAGCGTGAAGTACGGGTCGACCGCGCTCACGACCAGTGTCCGCGCGGACTTGCTGGTGTTGATGTCGATGCCGAGGTAGTTGCCGGTACCGAAGACGTTGTCCTGCTTGACCGACGCCGACAGCGCGAGCTTGTCGGCGCTCGAGAAGCCCGCGCCCAGGGACAGGTTGCCGGTCGGCTTCTCGATCACGGTCAGGGTGAGATCGACCTGGTCCGGCGAGCCGGGCACCTCGTTCGTCTCGATGTTCACTTCCTTGAAGTAGCCCAGCCGGTCCACGCGGTCGCGCGAGAGCTTGATGCGGTTGCCGTCGTACCACGACGACTCGAACTGGCGGAACTCGCGGCGAATCACTTCGTCGCGGGTGCGGCTGTTGCCGGCGACGTTGATGCGTCGCACGTAGACCCGGCGCTGCGGCTCGGCTGCCAGCGTGAGCACGACCCGGCCCGTCGCCCGGTCGACCTCGGGTCGGGCGTCGACGCGAGCGAAAGCGTAGCCGTAGGTGCCGAAGCGGTCGGTGAAGGCCTTGGTCGTTTCGGCCACGGATTCCGCACGGTAGGGCTCGCCCGGCTCGATCTTCACGAGCGCCTTGAACTCGTCTTCCTTGCCGAGGTAGTCGCCCTCGAGCTTCACCGCGGTCACCGTGTACGGCTGGCCTTCGCGGATGTTGACCGTGATGGTGATGTCCTGCTTGTCGGCGGAGATGCTGACCTCAGTGGACTCGATCGCGAACTCGAGGTAACCACGGTTCAGGTAGAAGGAGCGCAGCGCCTCGAGGTCGGCCGTGAGCTTCGAGCGCGAATAGCGGTCGCCCTTGGTGTACCAGTTGAGCCAGCCGCCGTCGTTGAGGTCGAAGAGCCCGGTCAGCGTGCTCTCGGAGAAGGCCTTGTTGCCCAGCACCCGGATCTCGCGGATGCGAGACGGGCCACCCTCCGTGATGGTGAAGGTGACGTTAACGCGGTTGCGCTCCTGCGGCGTGACGGTCGTCACCACCTCGGCGGCATAGAGGCTCTTCGTGAGGTACTGGCGCTTGAGCTCCTGCTCGGCGCGGTCGGCCAGGGCCTTGTCGAAGGGCAGGCCTTCGCCGATGCCGAAGTCCTTGAGCGACTTGATGAGCACGTCCTTGTCGAATTCGCGCAGGCCGACGAAGTCGATGTTCGAGATGACGGCGCGCTCGTCGACGATCACGACGACGACGTCGCCGTCGACCTCGACGCGCACGTCCTTGAAGAGGCCGGTGGCGAAGAGCGCGCGCAAGGCGGCGGCGCCTTTCTCGTCGGTGTAGGTGTCGCCGATGCGGAACGGGAGCGAGGCGAACACCGTCCCGGCATCGGAGCGTTGCAGGCCTTCGACGCGGATGTCCTTCAGCACGAAGGGCGCGACCGCCCAGGCCGGAGCGGCGTGCAAAGCCGCGCCCAATGCAATCGACAAGATGCTCGGGCGGAGGAACGACAGGCGGAGGCGTGACGAGACAGGGAGAGTGCGCATCAAGTGTTCAGTGCAGGCCCAGCAGGCGGGCCACGTCGTTGTAGAGGGCGAGCGACGTCATCACGAGCAAGAGCGCCACGCCACCGCGCTGCAGCCGGTCCAGCCACGCTTCAGACAGCGGCCGCCCTGTCACGGCTTCAAAAAGATAGTACATGAGGTGCCCACCATCGAGGACCGGCAGCGGCAGCAGGTTGAGCACGCCGAGGCTCACGCTCACCACCGCGAGAAAGCCGAGATAGTAAGCGAGGCCCATCTTCACGGATTGGCCGGCATAGTCGGCAATGGTCAGAGGGCCGCTCAGGTTCTTCAGCGAGGCCTCGCCGATCAGCATGCGGCCCAGCATGCGCAGCGTGAGCACCGAGACTTCCCAGGTGCGCGACGCCGCCTGCGAGAAGCCTTCCCACACCCCGTATCGCACGGTCACCATCTCGATGGGTTGTCCCAGCGCCGCTTCGATGCGGCCGACCTTGCGATCGCCGTCGTTCACCACGGCCGGAAGCACGGCCAGTTCGACGCTCTGCCCGCCACGGCTCACCACCCAGCGCTGGGCTTCGGCCGTGCGCCGATCGGGGCTGGAGCGGATGGCCTGCAGGAGCTGCTCGATGCTGCGCATGGGCACGCCATCCACGCTCAGCACCAGATCGCCGGCCTGCAGGCCGGCCTGCGCGCCGGGCCCTCCAGGCTTGACCGAACTGAGGACGGGCGCATCGCCACGGTAGGGCGACCCGAGGCCGATGCTCTGCATCAGCTTGGCGTCAACGTCCCGGGCATTCAGCTTGTCGAGTTCGAGGATCACCGTGCGCTGCCCGCGCCCCTGGCCGTCCGCCACGAGGAACTGCAGCCGGCGGCCCTCGAGCACCGCGTGGGTCACCTGCCAGCGCAGGTCGGTCAGCGAGCGCACCTCTTCCCAGTCGGCACCGTCGGCAGACCAGGCCTGCACCCAGTCGCCCGAGCGCATGCCCGCACGCTCGGCGAGGCTGCCTGCCACGGGCGCGGCCAGCACGGCCTTGGGCTCCTGCACCCCGATCCAGTGCTGGGCCGCATACAGCAGGACGGCGAGCAGCAGGTTCGCCGCAGGCCCTGCCGCCACGATCGCCGCACGCTGGCGCAGCGGCTTGCGGTTGAAGGCCATGTGCAACTCATGCGGATCGACCGGGCCTTCGCGCTCGTCGAGCATGCGGACGTAGCCCCCAAGCGGCAGCGCCGACACCACGAACTCGGTCCCGCCCGGCCGCTGGCGGCGCCACAGTACCTTGCCGAACCCGACCGAGAAGCGAAGCACCTTCACGCCACATGCCCTGGCCACACGGTAATGGCCGTACTCGTGGATGACGATGAGCACGCCCAGCGTCAGCAGGAAGGCGAGAACGGTGATCATGGGCTGCGGAGCCGGCTCACCTGCTGCTGTGCGCAGGCACGGGCGCGGGCATCGAGCGCCAGCAGGCCTTCGATGGACTTGCACGCGTCGGCAGAGGGCGCAATGGCATCGAGGGTGTGCGCATTGACGCTGTGAATCTGGTCAAAGCGGATGGTTCCCGCGAGGAACGCGGCCACCGCCACCTCGTTGGCCGCGTTGAGCACCGCGGTGCTGCCTTCGGC
>DASWSY010000036.1:0-10089 GCA_036402415.1 Rhizobacter sp.
AACACGCCCTCGGCCGCCCCGTGACGCCCGATGAGCAACCACAGCATGGCACGCAGCTTGTCGCGCCAGTAGTCAAACCCAGATCCGTTCAGCGACATTGATCGACTCCGATCTGCAAGCACAGGTTGATCTTCGTCAGCGTGGCAATCAACCACACCATGCTCAGCAGCACGAATGCTGCCAGCGGGATGTGACGGTCAATCACGACACGTGGCGTGATGAGCCTCATGCCTTTGACAAAGGGATTGGTCAGCACTTGCAGCAGGCGGTAAAAGAAGTTCGTCTCGCGCTTGCCTCCGACGAGCAGCCCGAGAACAAACTGACCGGCCAGCGCCATCAGCGCAATCTCAGTCACCAGCTTGATCGACGACACAAGCAACAGCATGTGAACCTGTGATGATTTGAGCTGCCCGACTGTGGATTTGCTCACCTTACGGCTTGCTGACAGGAAGTCGCCCCCACGCGCTTCCCCTCTTCTGGCTAACCCTTGCACGAACCTGAAGATGCGCTCATCCGCGCCTTGCTCGGGTTAAACCCTGGGGCGCAAGACCACGACCCGCTGCCCGACGCGGCGCGCTCAAAGTGCTCGGCTATAATGGCGGGCTTCACGCCGGTGTAGCTCAGTTGGTAGAGCAGCGCATTCGTAATGCGAAGGTCGGGAGTTCGACTCTCTTCACCGGCACCATCTTTCAGCCTGAAGCCAACGCCCCGCGCCAGCGGCCGTTGGCTTCTTGGTTTCCGGGCCCAGGGTTTCCTTTGAGTTCGACTCTCATCCCCGAACGTGCGCCGCTGGCGTTGCGAGTGCTGCAGGCCCGCCGCGCCTGGCAGGTACTGCTCGCGCTGCTGCTGGTGGCAGTGTGTCTTCTGGCGTTTTCGACGCGCCCGCCCGAGCCACTCAGCACCGGCTGGGACAAACTCAACCACGCCGTCGCGTTCGCAGTGCTCGCCATGACCGCCATGCTGGCCTTCCCGCGCGCCGGCCGGGCGGCAGGTGCCATGGCGATGGTGCTGGTGGGCCTGATGGCCTTCGGGGGCTTGATCGAGGTCGTGCAGGCCCTCATTCCGGGCCGCAGCGGCGAGTGGCTCGACCTGCTGGCCGACGCCCTCGGCATCGTGGCGGGCGTGATCGTCACCCTGCCCCTGCTCGGGGCCGCCTATCCGCGGCGCTGAGGCTGCGGCCGGATCCTCAGATCGAGCGCGCGGCGCTGCCGTGCAGCTTTTCCCAGTACGAGACGGCCTTGCCGACCCAGGCCTGGTAGTGCGGATCCTGCAGGTTGTAGTACGGGATGCCGCGTTCGACGAAACGCGCCGCGGCGTTGGCCAGCGCCACGGTGGAAGCGTCGGCAGCGTGGAGGTGCTCGATCTCCTCTTCCAGCGCGTGCAGCGCCATGATGCGCGGCATGGGCTCGGGCGCCATCAGTCGCTCGCGCAGGGTCGAGGCATCCAGGGCGGCGGCGGGGTGTGCGGACATGCGGGACTCCGGTACGGGCTGAACCTGGTATTTCGTCGTGTCCGGGCCATGCTTGACCCCTGGCGCCTACGCCGGTGCGACCCAGTTCACGGCAGCCGCGCCTGCGCGGCGTGGCGAGGGGCTCAGAGCAGCTTTTGCTGCGCTGCGTCGTGCAGGGCCGGCTGCGCCGCCACGACCCGGTTGCGCCCCTCCTGCTTGGCCCGGTACAGGGCCGCATCGGCCTCCTCGATGAGCTGTCCCGCCTCGACCGGCGCGGCCCGCACGCACAGGCCGATGCTCACCGTGACCGCGAGGCCCGGCGCGATCTGCGCCCAGTCGTGGTCTTGCACGGCCAGGCGCAGGCGTTCGCAGGCTTCGCGGGCCCAGGCCTGCGAGGCCTGGGGGAAGACGATCAGGAACTCTTCGCCGCCCATGCGGGCGATGAGGTCGCCGCCGCGAACCCGCGCGCGGAAGAGGTCGGCGGTGGCGGTGAGCACCGCATCGCCCACGGCGTGCCCATGGCGGTCGTTCACCTGCTTGAAGTGGTCGAGGTCGAGCACCGCGGCGGCGATGGGCTCGCCGGTGCGGGCACTGTGCTGCAGCAGCCGCGGCAGCTCGCGTTCGACCTGGCGGCGGTTGCCCAGGCCGGTCAGCGGGTCGGCCAGCACGTAGCGGCGCAGTTCGCGCGCCTGCGCCTGCAGGCGCTCGGCTTCGGCGGCCATCTGCTCGGCGCGCACGCGCTGCAGTTCGGCCTCCATGCGCGAGCGCTCGGCGCCGAAGCGGGCCTGGTCGAGCTCCAGGCGGTTCATCATCAGGCGCGACTGCGCGTCGTTGCGCTGTTCGAGCTGCTCGCGCGTGAGCGCGTGAAAGCGCTCGTGGTGCTCGAGCGCCTCCTTGAAGTCGCCGCGCGCCCGGTGCGCAAGGTAGAGCTGGCGGTGCATGTCCTGCACCATCGAGTTGGCGTAGAGCTCCTGCGCGCCCGCCAGGCCCTCGGTGAGGATGGCGATGGCGTCGTCGTGGCGGCCGAGGCGCACCATGAGCTCGGCCCGGTTGCCCTCGCACGCCAGCACCAGCGAGCGATGGCCGTGCTCGAGCGCGAGTGCACGGGCACGGTCGAGCAGCACGAGGGCCGGCTTGTCCTGACCGCTCACCCCGAGGTAGCGGCCGAGGTTCGACATGGTGAGCGCTTCCCGGTAGGCATTGCCCGAGCCCCGCGCCACGATCAGCGCCTCTTCGCCGTGACGCCGGGCCCGCTCGATCGCGTCGCGCGCACCCGCAACATCGCCACGCGACTCGCAGGCATCGAACGCGTCGGACGCCACCACGCCGAGGTTGGTGAGTGCGCGGTAGATCTCCTCGTCGCTGCCGAGCTCGCGCGCCATGGCGAGCGACTCCGCGAGGAAACGCTCCGCCTCCTCGAAGCGGCCCAGGTGCCCTTTGGTCAGGCCGACGCGGTTGTAGGCCAGGCACAGCAGGCGCGCATCGCCGCAGGCGCGTGCCGCTTCCACGCTTTCGCTGATGTGGTCGAGCGCTTCCTGGTTCAGGCCGAGGTCGAGGAAAGCCATGGCCATGTCGCACAGCACGGCAGCCCGCCCGGCATCGTCGGCGCTCTCGCGCAGCATGGGGAGCACGGCCTGGCCGGCGGCGATCGACTGCTCGGCCAGGCCCTCGCGGCTGTTGAACATCACGAGCAGGCGCAAGGCGCGGGTCAGGGCTGGCTTGTCGTGCGCCTCGCGGGCGAGCGCTTCCGCGCGCAACGCCAGCTCGACGCCCCGCGCGTGCTCGTCGCGCCCCGCGGCCGCTTCGGCCTGGCGCAACAGCTCATCGAGCGGCGGCGCGGCGAATGGCAACTGCGGGTTCTTCATGGGGACGGGCCACTGGGAAAACCGTCGACAGACAGCGCCGGACGAGCAAAGTTCAGGCCGGGGCGTCGCCGGCAGGCAAGGCGGTCGCCAGCACCTTGTCGACACGCTTGCCGTCGAGGTCGATCACCTCGAAGCGCCAACCCTCCCATTCCACCGCATCGGCCGTCTGCGGCAGGCGCCCGAGCAGCAGCATCACCATGCCGGCAAGCGTGTTGTAGCGGCCGCGGTCTTCTTCGGGCAACTCCCGCAGGTCGAGCCGGTCCTTCAGCTCGGGCACCGGGATCAAGCCGTCGAAGAGCCAGCTGCCGTCCTGGCGCTGCACCGCCCAGGCGTCGTCGGCCGCGGGGGTGGTGAACTCGCCGGTGATGGCTTCCATCACGTCGCGCACGGTGATGACGCCCTGCACCTCGCCGTATTCGTCCACCACGAACACCAGTTGCGCACTCGACACGCGGAACTGCTCCAGCAGTTCCATGCCGGTCAGGGTCTCGGGCACGAACACCGGGGGCTGGAGCTTCTCGGTCAGCGTGAGCGGCTCGCCCAGCAGGAGCTGCTGCAGCAGCGTCTGCGCCGACACCACGCCCAGCACGTCGGTCAGGCCGCCGCGGCACACCGGGTAGCGCGAGTGCTCCTGCTTGGTGATCGCCTCGCGCACCTGCTCCGGCGACGCGGTGGCGTCGAGCCAGACGATGTCGGTGCGCGGGATCATCATCGAGCCCACCGTGCGGTCGTCGAGGCGAAACACGTTGCGCACCATCTGGTGCTCCTGCGCCTCGATCACGCCGGCGTCCAGTCCTTCTTCGAGCTGTGCGGCGATCTCTTCTTCCGTGACCGAGCGCGAAGGCCCGCCCTGGATGCCGAGCAGGCGCAAGGTGGCCTCGGTGCACCACGACAGGACCTTCACGAACGGCCTGGCGATCAGCGACAGCCATTCCATCGGGTAGGCCACGAGCCGGGCCACCGACTCGGGGTACATCTGCCCCAGCCGCTTGGGCACCAGCTCGCCGAAGATGATGGTGAGGAAGGTGATGATCAACACCACCAGGCCGGTGGCCGACAGGCTGGCCGCGCGCGGGCTGACATTGACCGTCTCGGACAGCCAGCGCGCGAGCGGCTCCGAGAACGCCGCCTCACCCACGATGCCGTTCAGCACCCCGATCGAGGTGATGCCGATCTGCACGGTCGAGAGGAACTTGGTCGGGTTCTCGTGCAGGTCCATCGCCACCTGCGCGCTCTTGTCGCCGGTTTCCACCATCACCTGCAGGCGCGCCCGGCGGCTGGCGGTGAGTGCCATCTCCGACATGGCGAACACTCCGTTGAGAAGGATCAGGAAAACGAGTAGCGCGATGTCCATGCACCGGGCCTCACCCGGAACGCGGCTGTTGAGAAGCGGCAAAGCGTAGCAGAGTCATTCCGCGCCCCGGTGAAAATGCCTGGCATGGACTACCTCATTGGCGACCTGCAGGGCTGCTGCGATGCCCTCGACCGGCTCCTGGCCGACGTGGGCTTCAGCGCCTCGCGCGACCACCTCTACCTGCTGGGCGACCTGGTCAACCGCGGCCCGGCCTCGCTGCAGACGCTGCGCCGCCTGCAAGGCCTGGGCGGCTCGGCCACCTGCCTGCTGGGCAACCACGACCTGCATTTCCTCGCCGTGGCGCACGGCGTGCGGCCCGCCGGCCGCAGCGACACCCTGAACGAGTTGCTCGCCGCCCCGGACCGCCCGGCGCTCGTGGGCTGGCTGCTCCAGCAGCACATGGCGGTGCACGCGCGCGGCTGGCTCATGGTGCACGCCGGCGTCGTGCCGCAGTGGGACCTTGCCACCACGCTGAAGCTCGCGGGTGAGGTGCAGGCGCGTCTCGCCTCCGACGACCTGCACGATTTCCTGCAGGTCATGTATGGCAACCGCCCGGCACGCTGGAGCCCGGCCCTGCAGGGCGACGACCGCCTGCGCTTCGCCGTCAACGTGCTCACGCGCATCCGCTTCGTGAGCGCGGACGGAACGCTGGACTTCGACACCAAGGAAGCGGCCGGCGCCGCACCGCCCGGGCTCTGCCCCTGGTTCGAGGCGCCCGGGCGCCAGACGGCCGGCGTCCCGATCGCGTTCGGCCATTGGTCGACCCTCGGCCTCGTCAACAGACCCGACCTGCTGGCCCTCGACACCGGTTGCGTCTGGGGCGGCCAGCTCACCGCGGTGCGGCTCGATGGCGACACGCGCGAAGTGATTCAGGTCCAGTGCGAGCAGTCGCAGAGGCCCGGCTGACTACAATCGCGCTCTTCTTTCGGGAAGCGTGGCCGAGTGGTTTAAGGCACTGGTCTTGGTCAACGCCTCCCTGGAGGCGTTGCGCCGGAGTTCATATCGCGCAGCGATGTGAACGCAGGCAAAACCAGCGCTATCGTTCGCAGCACAACTCAGGAAGCGTGGCCGAGTGGTTTAAGGCACTGGTCTTGAAAACCAGCGATGGGGGAACCCATCCGTGAGTTCGAATCTCACCGCTTCCGCCAGCTTGGCCAGTCCAGTCTCAATACAACTTCGACTGGCCCGCCCCCTGCACCACCTTCTTCGCCAGGTTCGCCACCTGGGCGCTGGTCACTTCGGATGCGGGCTCGCTGGCGCGGGCCGTCCACATCAGGCGACCGCTGGCCACATCGGTGAGCGACGCATTGGCGGCGTAGCTGGTTGCGACACGTGTGCCGCCGATCGGGGCCGACACGCCCACCCCGCCACCCACGCCGCCGCCGAACCCGCCCACGCCCAGGCCCACGCTGAAGCCTGATCTCGCGACGCTCGGGCCTGCGGCGATCGAGGTCACGAGCACCGCCTTCGCATTCGCCGCACGCGCGGCATTCACGTACGGCGCCGGCCCGCCCGGCGCCGAGGTGCTGGCGCCGACGTCGGGCGCTGCGACCGGCGTCACGCCGACCTGGGTCAGCTCGGCGCCCACGCGGTCCTGGCAGATGCGCCGCAGCACTTCGTCCTGCGCCTCGCAGACCACCAGCACGCGCGCGCCCTTCAACGGCGCGTTGGCCGTGAGCTGGGGGTCGGACCACTGCGCCTCGAGCGGGTTGGTGGCGCAGCCGGCCAGGACGCTCAGGCTGGCCAGGCAGATCAGGGCGGGGCGATTGAGTGTCATGTCGTTCTCCTTGCCGTGCAGGGGCAACGATCATGCCGTGCGGGCCATGGCCCCGGGGCGGCCAGGGCTCAGTTCACGCAGGTGCGGTTCTTGCCGGTGCGCTTGGCCTCGTACAAGGCCTCGTCGGCCCGCTCCAGCGCGGCCTCGATGCGCTCGCCCGGGCGGTAGGCGGTGACGCCCGCCGAGAAGGTGACGAAGATGCGCTTGTCCTCGTGCATGAAGAGCCCGCCCGAAAGCGAGCGCTGCAGGCGCGTGAGGATCTGCTCGCCTTCCTGCACCGGCGTGTCGGGCAGCAGCACCACGAACTCTTCCCCGCCGTAGCGCGCCACCATGTCGGTGGGCCGCAGGGTCTTGCTGACCACGTCGGCCAGCGACTTGAGCGCCACGTCGCCGGCGTTGTGGCCGAGCTCGTCGTTGAGCTTCTTGAAGTTGTCGATGTCGAGCAGGCCGATCGAGAGCGTGGAGCCATCACGCGCCTGGCGCGCCCGCTCCGCCTCGAAGGCCTGCAACAGGCCGCGCCGGTTGGCGATCTTGGTGAGCTGGTCGGTCGACACGTCTTCGGACAGCCGGCGCAGCTCGGTCTCGAGTTCGACCACGCGCTCGGAAAGATCGGTCGCCCGCTCGTGTTCGTATTGCAGCTTGCCCTGTGCCACTTTCACGAGCGACTGCACGGTGCGGCTTTCTTCCACCATCTCGCGCACCACACCCGCCAGGCTCTCCAGCGAGTCGGCCTTCTCGATCACGTCGGCATAACGCCCGATGTTCTCGTGGAAACGCCCGGTCTGCGAGCCGAGCTCACCCAGCTCGGCGAGCATGCGGGTGATGAGCTGCTTGAGCTGGTCTTGCGCCTTCGCGCGCTCCACGCGCAACTGGCGCTGGTGTTCTCGCGTGTGGTGCAGCAGCTCGCTGACCGACTTCACGCTGCGCGAGGTGAGGCCCTGGCCGATCTCGTCACGCATGGCCTCGCTCTGGCCCTGGGCCCAGCTCTGGTCCTCGGCCAGCTCGACGAGGCTGGCGGTCAGCTCGCCGCACAGCGTCCCGAGCTGCTCGATCAGGTGCTGGCGGTGGGCAAGCGCCCGGGCGGCACGCTTGCACAACTGGTCGAGCTCGTCGCTCTGCCCGACGGTCGGGCCACGGTCGCGGATGCGTTGCACGAGCGCGGCCAGTTCGTCCGCCAGCTCGGCGCTGGGCGCGGGTGGGGCCGGAAGCGCTTCGCGCAGGGTGCCGCTCAGGGCCTGCATCACGTCGTGCCACACCGGCGTGGTGTCCGGCTCGCCGGCCGCGGCCGCCGTCGCCTCCATCAGCGGCGCAGGCTGGGTCGGATCGGCCCAGGGCTGCTCCACCACCATCTCGGCCGCCTCGGGATCGACGGCCCCATCGATGGTGTCGCTCTCCCAGCCGCTGAGAAGCTGGCTCAGGCGCTGCTGCAGGCGGCTGACGTCGCTGCGTGAACTCGACAGCACACGTTGCAGGCTGTCCTTCTTGCGCGCGGTGGTCCACTGGCGGCCGCCGCGCTGCACGCCGCGCACCACACGTTCGATCAGCTTGGCGAGCGCATCGGCCTGCGCGGCCGACTCTTCCTTGTCGCCCACAGTGCCCGATGCCGGTGGCCCGGCGGGCGGCGTGGTGCCGGCCTCCAGGTGGTAGGCCCTCGCATAGTTCTCGGGCGTGGGCTCCTGCTTGTCCATCACCAGGCGGCGCAGGGCGGCCTTGGCGAGGGCAGCCGGCACGGCATCGGCGCGCGGCGGATTGGTCATGTCCATGAAACGGAAAGAAAGACGATCAGACGCCGCCCTGCGGGGTGCCGAAGCGCGAGCGCGCCTCGATCGCCGCGCGCAGCGACTCGGCCGCGTTGGACTCGTCGGCGTTGACGATCCAGGGCGCCTTGCGCGGCAGCACCGTCTGTTCGAGCCACTGCTCCAGCACGTCGGGCGGCTGAGCCTTGCTGAAAAGGAAGCCCTGCATCACCACGCAACCCAAGCGGTGCAGCACCTCCATCTGGCGCATGTTCTCCACGCCTTCGGCGATCACGCGCAGGCCGAGCGAGCGGGCCAGCGCGATGATGGCGGTGACGACGGCCGAGCTCTGCGGCGTCATGCCGAGGTCGCGCACGAACGAGCGGTCGATCTTGAGTTCGCTGATCGGCAGCGTGGTGAGATACGCAAGCGACGAATAGCCGGTGCCGAAATCGTCGATCGAGATCTCGACACCGATCTCGTTCAGGCGGTGCAGCGACGGGATCACGTTCTGCAGGTCCTTCATCAGGCCCGTCTCGGTGATCTCGAGTTCGATCGCATGGTGCGGCACGCCGTAGCTGGTGACCGCCTGGTGGATGTGCTCGACCAGGTCGGTGCGCTCGAAGAGGCGGTTGGGCAGGTTCACGGCGATCGAGTCGGCAAAGCCGAAGCTGTCTTGCCACAGCCGCGCCTGACGCGCCGCCTCGCGGATCGCCCATTCGCTCAGGGGAATGATGAGGCCGGTCTCTTCGGCCAGCGGGATGAAGTCGCCCGGCGGCACCAGCATGCTGCCGCGCTGCCAGCGCATCAGCGCTTCCACGCCGACCATCTTGGCGCCGCGCACGTCGACCTTGGGCTGGTAGTGCAGCACGAGCTCGTTGCGCTCGATGGCCTTGTGCAGGGCGGATTCGAGCTCCAGCTTCTCGCGGCCCTTGCCGGCGAGCGCCGGCCGGTACAAGAGCGCGGCATTGCGGCCCTGCGCCTTGACCGAGTACATGGCCACGTCGGAATTGCGCATCAGGTCGGCGACCGTCGCGCCGTCGCGCGGGAACATGGCAATGCCCACCGAGGCGGTGACGAAACACTCCTGCCCGCCCACGAAGATCGGCTCGCGCATCACGTCGAGGATGCGGTCGGCCACACGCTCGGCATCGGCTTCGTCCGAGACCTCGGGCAGGAGCGCCACGAATTCGTCGCCGCCCAGGCGGCCCACCGCTTCGAGCGAACGGTGCGAGCGCGAGCCCATCGACTCGACCGAGGTTTCCATCACCTGGTCGGAGTGGCGCACGCACGAGCGCAGCCGGCGCGACACCTCCATCAGCAGCTCGTCGCCGGCGCCGTGGCCCAGCGTGTCGTTGATGACCTTGAAGCGGTCGAGGTCGATCAGCAGCAGCGCGACCGGGTGGTTGAGGCGGCGCGCGTGTTCGAGCGCACGCTCGGCGCGCCAGATGAGCTGGCGGCGGTTGGGCAGGCCGGTGAGCGCGTCGAAGTTCGCGAGATGCCGGATCTTGTCTTCGGCCATGCGCCGGTCGGTCACGTCCTGCACGATGCCGGTGTAGCCCGACAGGTTGCCGTGCTCGTTGAACTCGGGTTCGGCCTCGACGTGGATGATGCGCTGCTGGCGCCCGTCGGGCAGCACCACCGGCAGGTCGGTGGCCAGCACCGAGCTGTGGCGGAAGACGTCGTGCAGCACGAGCATGAAGCCTTCGCGGTTCTCCTGCGGGATCATGCGCAGCAGGGCACGCATCGAGACGTGGTCGCCCGGGCCCATGCCGAAGACACGCAGGCCCTCGACCGAGAACACCGGGCTGCCGGTGCCCACCCGCCAGTCGAAGCTGCCCATGCGGGCCAGGTCCTGTGCGCGTGCGAGCTTGGCCTTGCTGCGCTCGAGCTCCAGGCGCGTGCGC
>DASWSY010000037.1:0-11401 GCA_036402415.1 Rhizobacter sp.
GCATGCGGGTCGTCGCGGTGGCGTTCGGCGAAGTCGGCGAGGCCGAGTGTGCCGCCCTCGCCACCGCGGTTCTCGTAGCTCACGCTGCCCACGAGCCCGGCGGCCTGCATGGCCGCGCCCAGGTGGCGGCCGGTCTGGTCCCAGCCGCCGCCCGTGCCGGCGGGGATGTAGATCTTGAGCCGGGGCACGAGAGGCCCGCCGCGCCGTGATGCGGCAGCGGCCTGGGCCGTGGCCACGGTCGTGGTGGTGCCCAGGCCCGCGGCCACGGCCGCCACGAGGCAGGTACGTCGATTCGGCATCTCACTCTCCTCCGCGGCGCCTGCCGCACAGGAGGACTGTGGAAAGCCGGCCTGTCAGATGGCTGTCAGGGGGCGAGGGGAAAACCCTCTCGGCGCCGACGCTCGCGGCTCGCCCGTGTCGCCATGCACTTGCGCAGCCACTGCACCAGGTCGTCCACGCAGGTGACGACGACCGGGATCACCAGCAGGCTCAGGAAGGTCGACGACACCAGCCCCCCGATCACCACGATGGCCATCGGCGCCCTGAAGCTCGGGTCGCTGCCCCAGCCCAGCGCGATCGGCAGCATGCCGGCGCCCATCGCGAGGGTGGTCATGACGATCGGACGCGCCCGCTTGCGGCAGGCATCGAGGACCGCATCCACGGGGCTCAAGCCATGCTGCTCGCGGGCGATGACGGCGTAGTCCACCAGCAGGATCGAGTTCTTCGTCGCGATCCCCATCAGCATGATCAGGCCGATCATGGACGGCATCGACAGCGTCGAGCCCGTCAGGGACAGCGCGAGAAAGGCACCCGGCACCGACAGCACCAGTGCCACGAGGATGGTCAGCGGTCGCAGGAAGTCCTTGAGCAGCAGCACCAGCACGACGTAGATGCAGAGCACGCCCGTGAGCATCGCGACACCGAAACCCTCGGTCAGCTCGTCCATGTCTTCGGCGTCGCCACCGGCGCTTCGCGTCACGCCCTGGGGCAGTTGGCCGACGCTCGGCAGCGCGAGCACGGCGTCCTCGACCTCGCCCAGCGGGCGGCCGTTCAGTTCGACCGTGAGCTTGACGTTGCGGGCCCGGTCCTGGCGGGTGATCTCGCTCGGGCCGCTGCCGATCTCCAGCGAAGCGACGTTGCCCAAGGGCACGGGGCCACGCGTGCCTGGCACCGGCAGCTGCGCCAGGGTGTCGATGTCGCGGCGGGCCTCGCCCGCCAGCTTCACCACCACCGGCACCTGGCGCTCGCCGAGGTTGAGCTTGGCCAGGCCTTGCTCGTGGTCCCCGGCCGTCGCCACGCGCAGCGTCTCGGCGATGGCCGACGAGGTCACGCCCAGGTCGGCTGCGCGGGCGAAGTCGGGGCGCACCACCAGTTCCTGCTGCACCAGGCCGGCGCTGGACGTGACTGCACCGATGCCCGGCACCGTGCGCAGTTCCCGCTCCACCTGCGCGGCGGTCTGCATGAGCACGCGGTTGTCGTCGCCCGCCAGCACCAGCTCGTAGCTCTCGCCCGAGCCCTCGCCGCCGACGCTGATGCGCGCGCCCGGCAAGCCCGCCAGCGCCGCGCGGAACTGCTGTTCGACCTGCTGCTGGCTCACGCCGCCACGCTCGCCCGGCGGCGCCAGGGTCACGGTCAGCACGGCCTGGCGCACGTTGCTCGTCGCCTGCGCGTCGTCGTCACCGGGGTCCGAGCTGCTGGGGCGTGCGCCGACCGTGGTGTAGACGGTCCGGGTGTGCGCATGGCCGCGCAGGATCTCGCGCGCCTGCTCGGCAAGCGCCAGGGTGTCGCCGAGCGTGCTGCCCGGGGCCAGGGTCAAGGACACCTGGGTCTGCGAGTTGTCGTCCGCCGGAATGAACTCCTCGGGCAGCGTGGTGGCGAGATAAAGCCCGAGGCCCAGGAACACCACCGCCAGGCCGCTCGTGAGCGCCCGGTGGCGCAGGCACCAGCGGGCCCAGCCCAGGTAGGTGGTGACCCAGCGCGGTTCGTGCTCGGCAAGCTGCTTCGGCGCCTTCAGCAGGTAGGCCGCCATCATCGGCGTGAGCATGCGGGCGACCATGAGCGAGAAGAACACGGCGATCGCCGCCGTCCAGCCGAACTGGACGAAGACCTTGCCGACGGCACCGCTCATGAAGGCGGTCGGAAGGAACACCGCGATCAAGGTGAACGTGGTCGCGATGACGGCCAGGCCGATCTCGTCGGCGGCTTCCATGGCGGCCTGGTACGGGCTCTTGCCCATGCGCAGGTGACGCGCGATGTTCTCGATCTCGACGATGGCGTCGTCCACGAGAACGCCGATCACGAGGGACAGCGAGAGCAGCGTCACCGTGTTGAGGGTGAAGCCCAGGAGGTGCATGACCGCGAAGGTGGGGATGGCCGACAGCGGCAAGGCCACGGCCGCCACCACCGTCGAGCGCCCGTCGCGCAGAAAGAAGAACACCACCAGCACCGCCAGCAGGGCGCCCTCGTACAGCAGGAGCATCGAGCCGTCGTAGTTCGCCTGCACGGCCTGCACGTGATCGATGGCTTCGACCACGTCGATCCCCGGATGCGTGAGCTTCAAGCCCTCGATGGCCGCACGCACGCCTTCGGCGACCTCCAGGTCACCCGCGCCGCGTGCGCGCGTGACCACGAAGCCGACGACCGGCCGGCCATCGAGCCGCGCCGCGGAGCGTGGCTCGGCGACGCCATCGACCACGGTGGCGATCTGGTCCAGCCGGACGGGCCGGCCATCGCCGAGCACCAGCTCGAGCGCCGCCAACTCCTCGGCCGACTGCACCGTGGCAACGGCGCGGACCTGCTGCTCGGCGCCGCCCAGATCGGACCGGCCGCCCGCCGCTTCCTGCTGCACCTCGCGCAACTGCCGCGAGATGTCGGCAGCCGTTGCCTTCAACGCCAGCAGGCGCGCCGGATCGAGCTCGACACGCACCTCGCGCGTGACGCCGCCTACGCGGCTGACCGCCCCGACCCCCGGCACGGCCAAGAGCCTCTTGCTGAGTTGATGGTCCACGAACCAGGACAGCGCCTCCTCGTCCAGGCGAGGCGAGGCCACGGTGTAGGTGAGGACGGGCGAGTCGGCGAGCACCGCCTTCTTGATGACCGGGTCGCGCAAGTCGTCCGGCAGGTCGGCGCGCACGCGCGCGACCGCGTCACGCACGTCGTCCACGGCCTCCTGCGGGGGTTTCTCCAGCTCGAAGCTGACCGAGATGTCGGCGGTGCTCTCGCTGAGCGTGGCGCTGATGTGCCTGACGCCCTGCACCGTGGCGAGCGCATTCTCGATCTTGCGCGCCACCTCGGTTTCGAGCTGCGAGGGCGAGGCGCCGGGCAGCGACGCCGTGATCGTCACCTCGGGCAGCGTCATGTCGGGGAACGCCTGCACCTTCATGGCGGCGAAGCCCATCAGGCCCGCGAGCGTGAGCAGCACGAACAGCAGGATGCCCGGGGTCGGATGGCGGATCGACCAGGAAGAGACGTTGAAGCTCACGGGCGCCCCTTCTTCGCGTCGCTCGCGCTGCTGGAGGCGGATGCTCCGCCCGGGCTCACCTGCACCAGGTCGCCGTCTCCCAGGAATGCACCGCCGGCCGCCACGACCCGGCTGCCGGCGTCGACCCCCGCCAGGATCTCGATCCGATCGCCGGCACGTCGACCGACCTTGACCTTGGTCTGGACCACGCGCGAGTCCGGCCCCACCTTCAGCACGTAGTGAAAGCCCTCGCGCAACAGCACCGCGGCCTGCGGCAAGGTCAGCGCCGGGCTGCCGGTGCCGGTCTCGATCTCGCCGCGCGCGAACATGCCGGCCCTGGCCGCGCTTCCCGCGGGCAGGTCGACGTAGACGATGCCGTTGCGGGTGTGCGGGTCCACGGCCGGTGACACCATGCGCAGCGTGCCCCGGATGGGATCGCCGCCCACCGGGACCACCGTCGCCGCCTGGCCGGGTGCGAGCCGCGCGAGCTGGGGCGCTGCGACCTCGGCGCGCCATTCGAGCCGCCCGCGCCGTATCAGCCTGAAGAGCTCCTGCCCGTTGGGCAGCACCGCCCCCACCGTGGCGCTGCGTGCGGAGATGACACCATCGTCGGGCGCCAGCACCCGGGTCTGCGCGAGGCGCAGGCCTTGCGTCTCGGCCAGCGCCTGGGCCGCCGCCAGCCGTGCCTGCGCCATGCGCTCGGCGGTCAGGTATTGATGGACCTGTTGCGCGGAGAGGGCGCCACTGGGCTGCAGGTCGCGTGCACGCTGCGCGTTGGCGACGGCCTCGCCCAAGGCGGCCTCGGCCTCGGCCAGCGCGGCGCGGCTGTGCGCGAGTTCCGCGGCCACCGGGGCGGCCTCGAAGACGGCCAGCACCTGACCGCGGCGCACGCTGTCGCCCACGTTCACCCGGACCTCGCTCAACACCAGGCCATTGGCCTGCGTGCCGACGCTGGCCTCCTGCCAGGCCGCGATGTTGCCGTTGGCCGGGACGCGTATGGGCCACTGCGCCGGCAGGGGTTGAACGAGCGTCACGGCCAGGGCCGGTTGGGCCGCGGGTGGCGTGGCGCTGGTTTGCGCTCCGGCAACTTGCACCGCGGCAGCCGCGACCGCCAGGGCGATCACGATCAAGGGCAGGGCGAAGCGCAAGGACTTGCGGGCAGGGTGCTTCATGGCTGGGTCCACCCGCCGCCGAGGGCCCTGTAGGTTTCGACCCAGGCCGCGACGGCCTCGCGCTGCTGCTCGATCTGCGCGCTTCGCGCGGCCACCAGGCTGCGGCGCGCGTCTTCGAGCTCGAACAGGCTGGCGAGGCCCCCGCGGAAACGCGCCTCCGTGGCCTGGTACGAGCGCTCGAACCCCACGGCAGCAGCGCGTGTGTCGTCGCCGCGCGTGTTCGCGCTGTGCAGGTTGACCAGCGCAGCCTCCACCTCGCGCACGGCGGCACGCAGGCTGGCGGCGTAGGCCACGCGCGCCGCTTCATGGCGCACCCGTGCGGCGTCGGCGTTGGCGCGGCGCGCGCCGGCGTCGAAGAGGGGCAAGGTCACGGCCACGGGGCCGATGCTCCACACCGTGCCGTCGGTGCTGACACCGTCCAGGCGTTGAAGCGCCGGACCGATGCTGCCGGCCAAGGTGATGCGGGGCCAACGCCGGGCACGTGCCTGGTCGGCATCGGCGCTGGCCGCCACCACGTCCCAGGCTGCGGCGGCGATGTCGGGCCGCTGTGCCAGCGCTTCGGCCGGCACCTCCGCGACGCGCAGGGCCTGTGGCTGCGGCAGGCGTGCGGTCGAGCCGGCCAGTTCGCGGCGCAAGGCGCCTTCCTCGATCGCCGTGAGTGCGGCCAGCGACTTGACGAACAACTCGCACTGCGCGCGCTGCTGGGTCAGCGCGGCACCGGCGTTGGCCGCGCTGGCGCGTGCCAGGTCGGCGGCGGCGGGGGCCTGGAAGCCGGCGCTTGCGGCCAGTGCCGTCAGGCGCGAGGTCTCCGCGCGCGAGTGGACATCGAGTTCAAGTTGCGCCCGCTGCGCCTCGCAGGCGCGCAGTCCGATGTAGGCGGAGGCCACGTCGGCCGCGAGCGACACCCGCGCGACGTGCCAGGCCGCTTCGCTCGCATCCAGTCGGGCCTGGGCCGCCTTGGCACCGGCACGGTTGGCGCCGAAGAGGTCGAGTTCCCAGCTCGCCTGCACGCCCAAGGACGCCGTGGTACTGACCGGCATGCCCAGGGTCGGGATGCCACGGCTGGCGCTCAGACCGGCGTCGAGTGTCGGAAGCAGCGCGGCGCTGCCCGCCACACGCGCCGCCCGGGCTTCGGCGATGCGCGCGCCCGCCTGCGCCAGCGTGGCACTGGCCTGCTGAGCCGCCTCGATCAGGCGCCACAGCAGCGGATCGTCGAAGCCGGCCCACCAGCGGCTCAGGTCGGCCACCTTGCCGCCGTGCGGCAAGGGCGCGTGCCAATGCGCGGCAACTGCCGTGGGCGGGCTGGCCGGCGCCGCATCCGGTCGTGCCGAGGCCGCGCAGCCGCTCAGGGTTGCCGCGGCCAGGAGGGGCGCCATGCGCGCCCAGGATGCGGGCGACGCCAGCCGATTCGCCGACGCGCGTTGACGGCGTCGCAGCGGACCCTTCGGCCTGGCCGCAGGGTGGATCTTGGTGAGAGGGTTCTGATGCAGCATCTGTCGTCCGTGTCGATTGCCGGTTGGGTGCGTGCCGCGCACCGCCTCGCGCATCGTCGCGCCGCTTGTCTTTCTGCTTCCTTTCCAGGCGATGAACGAGCACGTCGATCGGAAAGTGCGTCGTAAGAGTCGGCCGCCGAAGATTTCGGCTCCTCAACGACTCTTCAGGACCTCACATGGCACGTCTTCACCCCCCGCGCCCGCGCGCTTCGACCCGGCTGTCCAGCGTGGCCCGGCGGGTCGCGCTGGCCGTTCTTCTCGGCGGCGCTCTTTCAAGTGCCTACGCCCAGCCCGGCGGAACCGGCGGTCCGGGCGAGCCGGACGATGACAACGGTCCGGAGGGGACCGAGTGGGCCCTGGGCCTGGGCGTGCTCTCCCAGCAGGACGCCTACAGAGGCATCAAGCGGGACACCCAGGCCGTGCCCCTGCTTCGCTTCGAGAACGAATACGTGGAGTTCGCCGGCCTGGGCCTCGAGCTGAAGTTGCCCAGCCTGAAACTGGGCCAGGGCCACCAGCTCAGGTTCGGCCTCGTGGGCGAGTTCGACCTGGCTGGCTACAAGGCCAAGGACGCCCCGATCCTCGCCGGCATGGCCGAGCGCAAGGACGGGTTCTGGGCCGGCGGCAAGGTCGAGTGGGAGAATGAGTTCGTCACGCTGAGCGTGGAGGCGGCTGCCGACGCGTCGGGCCACAGCAAGGGCCGCCGGCTCAGCCTGGGCCTCGAAAAGGAGTGGCACCTTGGAGAGCACACCATGCTCGTTCCCTACGTGACGGCGCACCGGCTGGACAAGAAGTACGTGGACTACTACTACGGTGTCCGCGCCACCGAAGCCACGGCGGGGCGTGCGGCCTACGTCGGCAAGGGAGGGCTGAACGTGGACGTCGGCTTGCGCACCCTGTACCGCTTCGACGAGCATCATTCACTGCTGCTCGACGTGGGCGTCACCCGCCTGGCCAAGCACATCAGGACGAGCCCGCTGGTGGGCCGCTCGAACACGAGCCAGGTGATATTGGGCTACATGTACAGCTTCTGATGAACCGGATCCTGCTGGTCGAGGACCACGAGCGACTTGCGCAGTTGGTGATCAACGGCCTGAATGCCGCAGGCATTGCCGTCGACCCCGTGCAGCGCATCGACGCCGCCTGGTCCGCGATTCAGCAGGTGCGCTACGGTGCCCTGGTCCTGGACCGTGGCCTGCCGGACGGCGATGGCCTGACGCTGCTGAAGCGGCTGCGCGACGCCGAGCTGAGCGTTCCCTGCCTGGTGCTGTCGGCGCGGGATGCGCTCCATGACCGTGTCGAGGGCCTGGACGCCGGTGCTGACGACTACCTGCCCAAACCCTTTGCCATGGACGAGATGGTGGCGCGTGTTCGGGCCCTGCTGCGCCGGCCGGCCGAAAGCCTGCCGATGGAGCCCGGGCACGGCGACCTTCAGCTCCGCCCCGCACACGGCATGCTCCACTGCGGCAAGGAGAGCGTGTCGCTGGCGGCGTCGGAGATGCAGATCATGCTGTCGCTGGCGCAAAAGGGCGGCGACACGGTGGCCCGCTCGAAGCTTGAAGCCGCGGCCTGGGGCCTGAGCGAGGCCGTGACCCCCAATGCCCTCGACGTGGCCTTGCACCGGATCCGCCGCAAGCTTCGCGCGATCGGTTCGCGCCAGAAGATCGTCAACGTGAGAAGCCTGGGCTATGCGCTTCGTGAAGATGACATGGCTGAATAGCCTCGGCGTCAAGATCCTGCTCGCCTTTGTCGGCGGCGCGGTCTTGAGCATCCTGCTCATCGTCGCCGCCGCCGTCGCGATCCTCTATTCCCAAGGCGACGTGGTGTACGGCTTCGACGTGGCGGACACGACGCGCGAGCTTGCCCGCGAGCTCAGGTTCGACCAGGACGGCATTCCCGTCGGGCTCGGGGCCGACCCGCTGGACGCAGACGCCGATGTCGCCTTCGACGAGGAAGCCAAGCAGCTCTTCGAGAGCCTGAAGCAGGAAGCTGCTTTTCGCGTGCTCGATGCTTCGGGCCGGGTGATGCTGTCTTCGGCACCGGGCGTGAGCTTCTGGCCCGAGTCCGGCGCGGTGGACATGATGAAGCCCGGCCGCTTCGAGTTCGAACACGACGGTGTCGTGATGCGCGCTGCCACCGAGGCCGTGCAGCGCGACGGCAAGGTCTGGTACATGCAGTTCGCGATCAGCAAGCGCTTCCTGCGGCTGATGTACCAGGAGTTCGCCTTGCCGTTCACCGGGGCAGGCCTGACCCTCTTTGCCCTGGTGCTGCTCCTGGTCTTCGGGCCTTGCGTCTATTTCACTCTGAGGTACGCCCTCAAGCCGGTGCACAAGGTGTCGGACGCTGCCACCGAGATCTCGCCCCGCTCGCTGCACGTCCGGCTCAGCACCCAGTCGGTGCCCCGCGAGATCGCACCCTTCGTGCACAGCTTCAATCGGGTTCTCGACCGGCTCGAGC
Source organism: Rhizobacter sp. (assembly GCA_036402415.1). Lineage (GTDB taxonomy): Bacteria > Pseudomonadota > Gammaproteobacteria > Burkholderiales > Burkholderiaceae_C > Rhizobacter. Next base: position 8,580 of record DASWSY010000037.1, read on the forward strand.
ACGGGTACCGCATCCAGCAGGAGTTCCTCGCGACCGCAGCCCACGAGCTCAAGACCCCGCTCGCGCTCATCCGGGCGCAGGTCGAGCTGAGCCCGCCGTCCGCCCAGCGTGGCATGTTGCTCCAGGATGTCGAGCACATGAGCCGGCAGGTGCAGCAGCTCCTGCACCTGGCCGAGGTCAGCGAACTGAAGAACTATCGGCCGACGGATGTCGACATGCACGAGGTGGTGCACGAAGTCGCGGCCTACCTGGAGCGCATGGCCGAGGCGGCGAACGTGCGCCTGGAACTGCCCAGGCAGACGGTGGGCGTCCGCTGGCTGGCCGACCGTGGCGCGCTGTTCACCCTGTTGAAGAACCTGCTGGAAAACGCGATCCAGCACACGCCTGCCGGCACGCTCGTGAGCGTCGAGGTGGATGTCACCTCCATGACCGTTCGCGACTGGGGGCCTGGGGTCCCTCAGGACAAGATGTCGAGCATCTTTGCCCGCTTCTGGCGCGGACCCCATCGCCGCGACCAGGGCGCCGGGCTGGGCCTGGCGATCTGCCAGGAGATCGCGCAGGCCCACGGGTGGACGCTGAGCGCAAGCCGGGCACAGCCGGGACTTCGTGTCGTGCTGCAACGACCCGCCACACCGCCCGAGGAACTGCCGGCCTGAGCACAGGCCGTTCCTAGCGTTACTACCAATGCGGCTGAAAGGCCGCTGACAGTTCCGCTTCCGAGCATGAAGGCTCCTCACACGGAGAGACTTTCATGCGACGAGATGTATTCGTGAGATCGATGCTGGCGGCGACGGCCCGGGCGGGCCGGCCATGAGCGCGCGCCTGTCCGGGTTCGCGTGGCGCGGCCCGAGCGGCCGGCAGCTCGCCATCGGCGTGGGCGTGATCGGCGTGGCCGTGGTGGTGGCGGCGGGGGCGCTGTCCATCCCGGGGGCGGCCGGGTATGCCGGCGTCGGGCCCAACTTCCTGCCGTGGCTGGTGGCCGCGGCGCTGCTGCTGTGCGGCGGGCTGCTCGTGGCGCAGGCGATGGACGGCGGCTTCCATGACGCCGAAGCACCCTCGGGTGCCGAACGGGGCGACTGGCGGGCCTTCGCCTGGGTGGCCGCCGGCGTGATCGCCAATGCCGCGCTCATCACCACGCTCGGCTTCGTGCTGAGCTGCGCGCTGTGTTTTGCGCTGGCGGTGCGCGGCCTGCGCCAGTCGGAAGCGCGGCCCGCCGGCTCGCCGCGGCAGACGCTGGTGGACGTGCTCACCGGCCTGGCCATCGCGGCGCCGGTGTATGGCCTGTTCCGCTTCCTGCTGGCCATCAACCTGCCGGCGCTCACCGCCAGCGGCTGGATCTGAGGCACGGGGACGTTCATGGACCTCTGGCATCAGCTCCTCGGCGGCTTCGCCTCGGCCGGCACCCCGGTCAACCTGTTGTGGGCCTTCGTCGGCTGCGCGCTCGGCACCGCCATCGGCGTGCTGCCGGGCCTCGGGCCGGCGGTGACGGTGGCGATGCTGCTGCCCATCACCACCCAGGTGGAACCGACCGCCTCGATGATCTTCTTCGCCGGCATCTACTACGGTGCGATGTACGGCGGCTCCACCACCTCCATCCTGCTCAACACCCCGGGCGAGACCGGCACCATGGTCACCGCGCTCGAAGGCTTCAAGATGGCCAAGAGCGGACGCGCCGGCGCGGCGCTCGCCACCGCGGCCATCGGCTCCTTCGTCGCGGGCACGCTGGCCACCGTGCTGGTGACGCTCTTCGCGCCCGTCGTCGCGCACTTCGCGGTGAAGCTCGGCCCGCCCGAGTACTTCTGCCTGATGCTGCTCGCCTTCACCACCGTGAGCGCGGTGCTGGGCAAGAGCGCGCTGCGCGGCATGACCGCGCTCTTCCTCGGCCTGGCCGTGGGCCTGGTGGGGCTCGACCAGATCACGGGCCAGGTGCGCTACACCGCGGGCGTGCCCGAGTTCCTCGACGGCATCGAGGTGGTGCTGGTCGCGGTGGGCCTCTTTGCCGTGGGCGAGGCGCTGTACGCCGTGCTCTACGAGGGCCGCAGCCGCAGCTCGCTCAACCGCATGAACCGTGTGCACATGACACGCCGCGAATGGCGCCGCTCGTGGCCCGCGTGGCTGCGTGGCACGGCCATCGGCTTCCCGTTCGGCGCCATCCCGGCCGGCGGCTCGGAGATCCCCACCTTCCTCAGCTACGCCACCGAGCGCAAGCTGTCCAAGCACAAGGAGGAGTTCGGCAGCACCGGCGCGATCGAGGGCGTGGCAGGGCCGGAGGCGGCCAACAACGCCGCCGTCACCGCCACGCTCGTGCCGCTGCTCACGCTGGGCATCCCCACCTCCGTCACCGCCGCGATCCTGCTGAGCGCGCTGCAGAACTACGGCATCCAGGCAGGGCCGCAGTTGTTCCAGACCTCCTCGACGCTGGTGTGGGCGCTGATCGCCTCGCTCTACATCGGCAACGTGATGCTCCTCGTGCTCAACCTGCCGCTGGTGGGGCTGTGGGTGAAGCTCCTGAAGATCCCGCGCCCGCAGCTCTACGCCGGCATCCTCATCTTTGCGACGGTAGGCGTATACGGCATGAGGCAAAGCGCCTTCGATCTTTTTCTGATGTTCGTCGTGGGCCTGGTGGGCGTGCTGATGCGCCGCTTCGACTTTCCCACCGCGCCGGTCATCGTCGGCATGATCCTCGGGCCGCTGGCCGAGGCGCAGATGCGCAATGCGCTCTCGATCGGCGAGGGGCGCTGGACGGTATTCATCGAGCGGCCGATGTCGATGGCGCTGCTGCTCGCCCTGCTGGCGCTGCTGGTGCTGCCCGCGGTCGGGCG
>DASWSY010000038.1:0-3032 GCA_036402415.1 Rhizobacter sp.
TCAAGGGCCTGCTCGCCGCCGCCGGTGCGCGCCTGCTCGACAACGTCGTCTACGTCGACCCCGGCCCCACGCTCGCCACCTTCTTCACCACGCCCAAGTGGGTGCTGTCCGGCAGCCGCAAGGGCTTCTGGGGCATGCCCGATGCAGGCCTGAACGACGCGCAGATCAAGAGCGCCCGCCGCTTCGGCCAGGCGCTCGCCGAATCGCTGCATGCCGATCGTGAAAAAAGCACGCAGCCGCTGCTCGCCGGCATGGGCGCGGCCACCGTCGACCCCCGCCTCTACTTCAGCGAAAGAGCCGCCTCGCGCAGCTTCCACGTCTGGGGAAAACTGCTGATGGCTGCCGGCAAGCCCGGGGCGCCGCAGCGCGTGCCGCTGCTCGCGATCTACGTCACCTTCCTGATCGTGATGATCATCACGGTAGTGCCCACCAGCATCCTCCTGCAGACGCTTCTGCGGCCCTTCATGGGAGGGTGGCTCTCTAAAATCAAGCGCCAGTATGAAGAGCCCTCTGGCTCATCCACGGAACGCAGCCATTCGTATGGGGATTGATGTCTTTCTGACGCGCACCGGCGCGTTCCTGCCCTTCGCACCCGTTTCCAACGACGAGATCGAATCCGTGCTCGGCATGGTCGGCGGCAAGCCCTCGCGGGCGCGCCGGCTGGTGCTGCGCAGCAACGGCATCCAGTCGCGCCACTACGCCATCGACCGCGCCACCGGCGAGCCGGCGATGACCAACGCCCAGATGACGGCCAACGCCATCCGCGCGATGGGCGACATCGGCCGCGTCGACACGCTGGCCACCGGCACCTCGCTGCCCGACCAGCTCATGCCCAACCATGCGGTGATGGTGCACGGCGAGCTCGGCTGGCCGCGCCTGGAAGCCGTGTCGTGCGCCGGCATCTGCCTGTCGGGCACCGCCGCGCTCAAGCACGCCTGGCTCGCCATCCGCGCGGGCGAAGCGAAACGTGCGGTCGCCACCGGCTCCGAGCTCGCCTCGCCCATCATGCTCGCGCGCAACTTCGACCCCGAGGTCGAGCACAAGCTCGAGCAGCTCGAAGAGCGCCCCGAGATCGCCTTCGAGAAGGACTTCCTGCGCTGGATGCTGTCCGACGGCGCGGGCGCCGTCTTGCTGGAGCCGGCCCCGAGCGGCCCGCTCTCGCTGCGCATCGACTGGATCGACCTGTCCTCGGCAGCCCACGAACTGCCCGCCTGCATGTACGCCGGCGCCGACAAGAACGCCGACGGCTCGCTGCGCGGCTGGCTGCGTTTTGCAACCAGCGACTGGCAGGCCAAGTCGGTCTTCGCCGTCAAGCAGGACGTGCGGCTGCTCAACGAGAACATCGTGCGCGCCTCGCTGCGCGAGCCGCTGGCCGAGGTGGTCGACAAGCGCCGCCTCACCGTGGCCGAGGTCGACTGGTTCCTGCCGCACATGTCGTCGGCCTTCTTCGCCGGGCCGGTGGAGCAGGCGCTGGCCGACGTGGGCCTGCCGGTCCCGCGCGAGCGCTGGTTCACCAACCTCACGACCAAGGGCAACACCGGCTCGGCCTCGCCGTACATCATGCTCGACGAGCTCTTCCGCTCGGGCCGCATCCAGAAGGGGCAGAAGCTCCTGATGTTCATTCCGGAGAGCGGCCGTTTCAGCAGCGGGTTCGTGCACCTGACGGCGGTGTGATGTCGGCCCTCGCGATCCCGCATGGACATTGATTCGGTTCCGCAGGAAGGCAACGCGACGCTCGGCGGCCACCGCAAGGCGGTGTACGCGCGCGACGCCAACGGCCGCATGGTGATCGCGCCGAGCGCCGGGTGGGAAGCCGAAGAGATCGTCACCAGCAACGCCGTCGAGACGCTGCACGCGCAGGCCGAAGACGCACGCCGGCGCGTGCAGGCCGGCACCGCCTCGCCGCTCGAGTTCTGGATGTACGAGCGCCGCATGGACGTCCCGCTGCTGTCGCAGACCAGCGGCTTCTGGCAATGGCGGGTGAGGCGACACCTGCGCCCGGAGGTGTTCGCGACGCTGCCCGAAAAGCATCTGCAGCGTTATGCCGACGCACTCGGCGTTTCCGTCGCCGAATTGCGCAAGCTCCCATGAATACACACGCCCTCACCTTCGTCCATCAGCACGCAGCGCACTGCGAGAGCGGCGTCATCTCCAACCTGCTGCGCCACCACGGCGTGCCGGTGTCGGAGAGCCTGGCCTTCGGGCTGTCGGCGGGCCTGGCCTTCGCCTACATCCCCTTCGTGAAGATCAACGGCCTGCCGCTGATCGCCTACCGCTCGCTGCCGCGCGCCATCATCAAGGGCCTGCTCGCGCCGCTGGCCGCACGCTTCCGCTTCGAGACCTTCCGTTCGCCGCAGGCGGGCCAGCAGCGGCTCGATGCGCTGCTCGCGCAGGGGCAGATCGTCGGCCTGCAGACCTCGGTCTACTGGCTGCCCTACTTCCCGCCCGACATGCGCTTCCACTTCAACGCGCACAACCTGCTGGTCTACGGCAAGGAGGGCGACGAGTACCTGATCAGCGACCCGGTGTTCGAACACCCGCAGCGCTGCGCCAGCGCCGACCTGCTGCGCGCGCGTTTCGCCAAGGGCGCGCTCGCGCCCAAGGGCCTGCTCTACTACCCGAAGTCGATCCCGCAGCAGCGCATCACGCCCGCGGCCGTGCGCGCCGCCATCCGCAAGAACTGCCGCGCCATGCTGCCGCCCGTGCCCATCGCGGGCGTGCGTGGCATGCGCTGGCTGGCCAAGCACGTCGAGCGCCTGCCGGCAGGCGACAAGCACAGCGCCGACTTCATCGGCCACATCGTGCGCATGCAGGAGGAGATCGGCACCGGCGGCGCCGGCTTCCGCTTCATCTACGCCGCCTTCCTGCAGGAGGCCGCGCAGCTCGCCGAGCGCCCGGCGCTCGCGCAGTTCTCCGATCGCCTCACCACCATCGGCGACGGCTGGCGCGCGATGGCGCTCAAGGCCGCCCGCATGGTCAAGGGCCGCGAGCCGGTGAACCCGGCCGCCATCGCCACGCTCTTGCGCCAGCAG
>DASWSY010000039.1:0-3401 GCA_036402415.1 Rhizobacter sp.
TCGGTCGCGAAATGGGTCAAGCTCAACGGCTGCGAGGCGCCGCCGCAGCGTGTGCTCGACACGCCCGGCGCCTACTGCGAGGCCTACACCGCCTGCCGCGGTGGGGCCGAGGTGAAGCTGTGCGTCACCGAGACCGGCGGCCACGCCTGGCCGGGGGGCGAGAAGCCGCGCGGTCGCGGCAAGGGGTCGACGGCCCTGTCGGCCACCGACCTCATCTGGGACTTCTTCAACCGCCGATGACCATGCGCACCTGTGCCGGCCTTCTTGCCTTGCTCGCCCTGGTGCTTCTGGGTGGCTGCGCCAGCGACCGGCCGATGGTGGTGCCCTTGCGCACCGTCGAGCAGCCGGCCGCCTGCGGGCCGGTCGACACGCTGGTGGTGATGCTGCCGGGCTCGTATTCCCTGCCGGAAGAGTTCCAGCGCGAAGGCTTCGTGCGCGTGTTGCGCGAGCGCCAGGTGGCGGCCGACGTGGTGCTGGTCGACGCGCACGTGGGCTACTACCAGGCGCGGACCATCATCGATCGCCTGCACGCCGACGTGGTGCTGCCGGCGCGCGCCCGCGGCGTGCGGCACCTCTGGTTCGTCGGCATCTCCATCGGCGCCGTGGGCGCGATGCTGTACGACGACGAGCACCCGCAGGTGCTGGACGGCGTGGTGCTGCTGGCGCCCTTCCTCGGCACGCGCCTCACGGCGCTGGACATCGAGAACGCCGGTGGTCTGGCGAACTGGCCCGCACCCGAGCGGCGCGCCGACGAGGAAGTGGACGTGCGCCTGTGGCGCTGGCTGCAGAAGCGGACCGCCGCCACCACGTCGCCGTCGCTTCGCATCGTGCAGGGTTACGGCGACGACGACCGGTTCGCGTACAACAACCGCCTCTTCAGCCGTTCGCTGCCGCCGGCGCAGGTCTTCACCACACCCGGCGGGCACGACTGGCCGGCGTGGAATGCGCTCTGGGCACGCATCGCGGGCGAGCTGCCCCTGCCCAGGCGCGTGGGCTGCCACGCGCCGCTCAAGCCACCCGCGCCACGGCCTTGAAGAAGGTGTAGCAGAAGACCCCGTCGGCCTCGGCGGTGCGATGCAGCGCCTGCACGCCGGCATCGAAGGCCGCTGCCGTCGTGAGGCCCGCGGCGATCGCGTCGTCGCGCACACCCTCGACCATCGCGGTGAAGGTCCTGCGTGTGAAGCCCTCCACCCACTCGGGCCGGCTTGCATCGGCGTAGACGAAACGTGGCGACACCTCCACCTGCGCCGCGCCCGCCGCCTGCAGCAGCGGGTGGAGGCGGCGGCCGATGCAGGCGTCGCCGCCGGCGCGTGCCTGGAGCTCCACCTGGCAATCGATCGCATGCCGTGCCGCCGCGTCCTCGGGGTGGAAGAGCGTCGAGCCGTGGTCGCCTTCGATGGCGACGAGCGTGCCGCCTGGCCGCAGCAGGCGCAGCAGCGCGCGCAGCGTGCCGGCCGGGTCGGGCAGGTGCTCGAGCACGAAACAGACGAAGACGTGGTCGAACGACGCCGGCTCGAACGGCAGGCGGCGCAGGTCGGCCTGCAGGAAGCCCGTGTTGCCGAGGCCGGCGCAGCGTTCGCGTGCCAGGGCGAGCGAGGCGGGCGAGATGTCGACGCAGGTGAACCGCGCCCCGGGGCTTTGCGCGGCCAGGGTCAGCGTCTGCGCACCCGTGCCGCACCCGGCTTCGAGGACGTGGCTGCCGGCGGGGAAGCGGGTGTCGTGGTGCAGCAGGTCGGCGAGGGTGCGCGCCTGGTCGTGCAGGCGCTGCTGTTCACGGTCTCGGTAGCCATGGACGTAGGCGTGGGTCATGGGGCGGAACGCACGAGTGACGGTCGCGCCAGTCTCCACGGCCGCGTGGCCCCGGTCTTGAACGCTATTGCAGCGCGGCGCGCTGCCAGGCGCCCGGGGTGAAGCCGAGCTGCTGCACGAAGCTGCGCGTCATGTGGGCCTGGTCGGCGAAGCCGCAGGTGCTGGCGGCCTCGGCCAGGCTCGTGCCGCGTGCGATGAGCGCACGGGCGCGCTCCACCCGCCGCTGGCGCAGCCAGGCGTGGGGCGGCATGCCGTGCGCCTCGGCGAAGTGGCGCAGCACCTGGTAGCGGCTGAGGCCGGCGAGGGCCGCCAGGTCGGCGAGCGAGGGTGCGTCGGCCAGCTCGTCGGCCAGCCGCTCGCGCACGCGGCCCAGCGCGGGCGACAGGCTTGGCCTTGGCGGCGCCTGGTAGGCATGGCGGGCGAGCAGCCGGGCGCAGACGCCGGCCCAGGCCTCGTCCCGCGCCATCGGGTCGGGAGCATCGGTGGCGTGCAGCAGCATGCCGAAGAGCCGCTGCAGCGCCTGGCGCAGCAAGGGGTCGTCGAAGACCGGACGCGCGAGCGCGAGGCCGGTGGCGGGCGCCTCGTCCGGCAGCAGCGTGCTCGCCTGCAGCGCCGCCGTGTCCATGTAGGCCATGCGCCAGCGCCGCGTCGGCGCGCCGAGCGGCTGGCCGTCGTGCACCTCGCCGGGGTTGGTGCTGATCAGGTGGCCGGAGTACGCCGTCACCGTGCCACGGCCGCTCGCGGAGCGGTGCGCGCCCTCGTCGATGAGGCCGATGCCGAAGGTGTCGTGCCAGTGGCGTGGAAAGTGGCGCGCGCTCTCGATGTGCGTGAGGTGCACGCCGGGCCAGGGCGTTGCCCTGACCACACTGCGGTGCAGCTCGGATGCCGCCATGCTCAGCCCGTCACGGCCGCACCTGGTCGATTACCACCTCGACCTTGTCGGCACCGGGTTTGACGGTGGCGCTCGCGCCGATCAGGTCACCCGACTGCGGCGTGGCGTTGCCGCTGCGCGAGACGCGCGCTTCGATGCGCACTTCGTTCGCGCCAGAGAGCTTCGCCTCGGGGCTCATCGCCATGCTGTCGTCGAGCTTGAAGCTGAAGGGCAGGGCCGAGACCTGCGTGCGCTGCACCGCCAGCGGCAGGCGCGAGCCCTGCGGGTTACGCGCGAAGATGAAGACGGTGTCGCCCGGCTGCACCTTGGCGGCCAGCGCCGGGGCCAGGCTCACGCGGCCGCTCACGGCCACGGCGGTGGCCGGGCTTGCAGGCTTGGGCTCGGCCCCCGCGCCCGCCGTGGCGGCCGGCGCGCCGCCGGCCATCTGCTCGCGTGTCTTGGCGATCGCCTCGGTGAGCCACTTCGAATCGTCGGTGTCGGGCGGCACGATGCGCAGCAACTGCTCCCAGTACCTGACCGCCGTGGCGAAGTCGTTGCGGTTGTAGGCGGCGGTGGCGGCCAGCGACATCGCCATCGGGTTCTCGGGTTCGAGCTTGAGTGCCTGGTTGAGCATCTCCATCGGCTTGCCGTCGAAGTTGCCCATCGCGCGGGTGGCGAGCACGTCGGCATATTCGGCGAGCAGCGTGGCGTTTTCCTGCAA
>DASWSY010000040.1:0-7495 GCA_036402415.1 Rhizobacter sp.
TTGATCACCGCGCCCGCGATCTCGTAAGGCTCGGAGGAGATGAGGATGGGATACGGCTTCGGGTTCGGCTTCCAGATGATCATCGCGAGCGTCTGCAGAAGCAGCGACATGCCCATCGCGGTGATCAGCGGCGCAAGGCGTGGCGCGTTGCGCAGCGGCCGGTAGGCGATCTTCTCGATGCTGAAGTTGAGCACCGAGCACACGATGATGGCCGCCATCAGCGAGATGAGCAGCACCACCCACCCCGGCCAGCCCAGGCCCATCATGGACGTGGCGACCGTCCAACTCGTGAGTGCGCCCACCATCAGCACTTCGCCGTGCGCGAAGTTGATGAGGTTGATGATGCCGTAGACCATCGTGTAGCCGAGCGCGACCAGCGCGTACACGCTGCCGAGCACCAGACCGTTGATGATCTGCTGGATGAATGTATCCATCGAAGGAGTCTCCTGGGGAAATCGAAAGCGGTTCCGTCTTTTGAACGCCGCTAACTGCCGATAAGCAAAAAGCCCGCCGTCGTGTGGACGGCCCGGGCTTCGTCTGATGTCGGGGCTGTGACGGGGGCGATTCTAGGGGGGCGTTCGAGCGGCCCCGGCTGCGCGTTTCCCCGTACGGTATTCAGCGATTCTTGCGCTTGGCTGCCTCGGCGGAGGGGTCGCGAGCCTCTTCATTGAGGCGCCTCAGTTCCTGGAGTCGCTCCCCGATCTTGAGCTCCAGGCCCCGTTCGACGGGCTGGTAGAAGCGCTGCGGCGCGAGCTTGTCGGGCCAGTAGTTCTCGCCCGCCGCGAAGCCGCCGGGCTCGTCGTGCGCATAGCGGTAGTCACGCCCGTAGTCGAGCTCCTTCATGAGCTTGGTCGGTGCGTTGCGCAGGTGCAGCGGCACCGCGCGGGTGCCGTCCTTCGCAATGAACGCACGCACGGTGTTGTAGGCGGTGTAGACGGCGTTGGACTTCGGCGCCATCGCGAGGAACACGACCGCCTGCGCGAGCGCCAACTCCCCTTCGGGGCTGCCCAGGCGCTCGTAGGTCTCGGCCGCATCGAGCGCCATGCGCAGCGCGCGCGGGTCAGCCAGGCCGATATCTTCGCTGGCCATGCGCACCAGGCGGCGCGCGGCATAACGCGGGTCGACGCCACCGTCGAGCATGCGCACGAACCAGTAGAGCGAGGCATCCGGGTCGCTTCCGCGCACGGCCTTGTGCAGGGCCGAGATGGTGTCGTAGAACTGCTCGCCGCCCTTGTCGTAGCGGCGAAGCTGCTCGCCGAGCGAACGTTCGAGCTGCGCTTCGTCGATGGTCGCGGCCTTCCTGTCGGCCATGCGCACGAGGTTCTCGTAGGCGTTGAGCAGGCGGCGCGCATCGCCATCGGCATAGCCGATGAGCCGGTCACGCGCGGCATCGGTGAGCGGGGGCGCGCCCAGCAGATCGCGGGCTCGCTGCAGGAGCAGCGTCATGTCCTCGTCGGTGAGCGACTTCAGCACATGCACCGTGGCGCGCGACAACAGTGCCGAGTTCACCTCGAACGACGGGTTCTCGGTGGTCGCGCCGATGAAGGTGAAGAGACCCGATTCCACGTGCGGCAGGAAGGCATCCTGCTGGGCCTTGTTGAAGCGGTGCACTTCATCGACGAAAACCACCGTGCGCTTGCCCGTGCCCTGCGCCACCTGGGCCCGCTCGACGGCCTCGCGGATGTCTTTCACGCCACCGAGCACCGCCGAGATCTGGATGAACTGGGCATCGAAGCCGTCGGCCATCAGCCGCGCGAGCGTGGTCTTGCCGACACCGGGCGGGCCCCAGAGGATCATCGAATGCAGGCGGCCCGACTCGAACGCCACGCGCAGCGGCTTGCCCGGCCCCATCAGGTGCTGCTGGCCGATCACCTCGGCCAGGGTCTTGGGGCGCAGGCGCTCGGCCAGCGGGGCCTGGGCGTCGTCGTCTCCGAGGGGCAGCGGCAGCGATTCCATCGCCGGATTGTCGTTGCAGCCGGGCCGCCCTGCCCGGCCCCGGGCATCACTGCTCGATGACGTCGGCGCCCTTGGGCACGGTGAACACGAAGGCCTCGGGCTTGGCCGGCTCGTTGGCGACGAACTGGCTGAATTGGAGCAGCGAGCGCTGGTTGAAGGCGTCGACCACCTCGATGGCGCTCAGGGTCTTGCCCTTGAAGCCCACCCGCACGGACTTGAAGCTGCCGTCTTTCGCCTTGGGCGTGGCTTCGACCCAGTCGAGCCCGTCTTTCGCGGGCTGGGCGGCGAGGTCGAAGTCCTTCTCCAACGAACCGCCCGCGAGCAGCGCTGCAGGCGTGGCACCGAGGGCCTGGCTGAACTTGCGCGAGCTCGCCTGGTTCAGGTCGGCGTCGTAGATCCAGACCTTCTGGCCGTCGGCCACGATGAGCTGCTCGAAAGGCTTCTGGTAGGCGAAGCGGAATCGGTTGGGACGCGAGAACTCGAACTTGCCGCTCGAGGTCTTCTTCTTGGCGCCATCGGGCGAGGTGACGGTCTGCGTGAATTCCGCGCGGCCGGTCTTCACCTCACGCACGAATTCCTTGAGCGTGTCGACCGCATCGGCCTGCGCCGCAGCCGCAGCAACCATCAGCAACGAAGCGAAAAGAAACTTCTTCATTCGGGTCGGGCCGGGACGATGAGGTCGCGGTTGCCATTGGTGGACATGGCACTTACGAGGCCGGATTTCTCCATTTGTTCCAGCAGCCTGGCTGCTCGGTTGTAGCCGATGCGCAAGTGACGCTGCACGAGCGAGATCGACGCGCGGCGATGCTGCAGCACCACGGCCACGGCCTGGTCGTACATCGGGTCGCTCTCGCCGCCGCCGCCACCCGGCATGTCGGCGGTGCTCAGGTCGCCTTCGCCATCGAGCGTGCCGCCTTCGAGGATGCCCTCGATGTAGTTGGGCTCGCCTTGCTGCTTGAGGTAGTCGACGACACGGTGCACTTCGTCGTCGCTCACGAAGGCACCGTGCACACGCACCGGCAGGCCGGTGCCCGAGGCCATGTAGAGCATGTCGCCCATGCCGAGCAGCGCCTCGGCGCCCATCTGGTCGAGGATGGTGCGGCTGTCGATCTTGCTGCTGACCTGGAAGCTCAGGCGCGTGGGAATGTTGGCCTTGATGAGGCCGGTGATGACGTCGACGCTCGGGCGCTGCGTGGCGAGGATCAGGTGGATGCCGGCGGCACGCGCCTTCTGCGCGAGGCGGGCGATGAGTTCCTCGATCTTCTTGCCGACCACCATCATCAGGTCGGCGAGTTCGTCGATCACGACGACGATGAAGGGCAGGCGCTCCAGCGGCTCGGGCTGCTCGGGCGTGAGGCTGAAGGGGTTGGGCAGCGACTCGCCGCGCTCTGCGGCTTCGGCGATCTTCTTGTTGTAGCCGGCGAGGTTGCGCACGCCCAGCTTGCTCATGAGCTTGTAGCGGCGCTCCATCTCGCCCACACACCAGTTGAGCGCGTTGCCGGCCTGCTTCATGTCGGTGACGACCGGCGCCAGCAGGTGCGGGATGCCTTCGTACACGCTCATCTCCAGCATCTTCGGGTCGATGAGGATGAGGCGCACGTCGCGCGCTTCGGCCTTGTAGAGCAGCGACAGGATCATCGCGTTGATGCCCACCGACTTGCCCGAGCCGGTGGTGCCGGCGACGAGGCAGTGCGGCATCTTCGCGAGGTCGGCCACGACGGGGGCGCCGATGATGTCCTTGCCCAGGCCCATCGTGAGCTGCGAGGCGGCGTCGTTGTAGACCTGCGAGCCGAGGATCTCGGAGAGGCGGATGGTCTGGCGCTTGGCGTTCGGCAACTCCAGCGCCATGTAGTTCTTGCCCGGGATCACCTCGACGACGCGGATGCTGACGAGGCTCAGCGAGCGCGCCAGGTCCTTGGCCAGGTTGACGATCTGCGCGCCCTTCACGCCGGTGGCCGGCTCGATCTCGTAGCGCGTGATCACCGGGCCGGGCGAGGCGGCGACCACACGCACCTCGACGCCGAAGTCCTTCAACTTCTTCTCGATGAGGCGCGAGGTCATCTCGAGCGTCTCGGGCGTCACCGTCTCCTGGCGGCCGGGCGCAGCGTCGAGCAGGTCGACCTGGGGCAGCTTGGTGTCGGCGAGTTCGGTGAAGAGCGGCTTCTGGCGCTCTTTCACCACACGCTCGGACTTCGGCACTTCGATCACCGGCGTCTCGATCACGATGGGCACGTGCTCTTCGTGCAACTGGTGCTCGACCTCCACCACGTGCTCACGCTCGCGAACCGCGCGCTCGCCGATGCGCTGGTCTTCGGCGCGCTCGATGCGCTCGACGCGCTTCTCGCGCAGCGAGTCGACCCACTGGCCGATACCTTCGGCGGTGCGCAGCCACGAGAAGCGGAAAGCGAGCGCAAGGCCCGCCACCAGCACCGCGATCCACCACACGGCCGATCCGACGAAGCCGAGCCAGCTCTGGCTGACACGCCCCAGCATGTAGCCCAGCACGCCGCCGGCATTGCCGCCCGCCACATGAGATTCGAACTGGTAAACCCGCGTCCACTCGAGCGCCGTGCTCGCGCTCATCAGCAAGGCCACGCCCAGCCAGAACATCCACAGGGGCGGCTGCGGCCGTGCGCCCGGCAAGGGCTCCCCGCCACGCAGCACGCGCGCGAGCGCCCCGAGCCAGGCCCGCAGGCTGATCAGCATGCCCCACCAGGCCGAATAGCCGAAGAGCACGAAGGCGGCGTCGGAGAAGCGGGCTCCGAGCGCACCGATCTTGTTCAGCGGCACCGCCGAGCTGCCGGAGGTGGAGAAGGCGGCGTCGGCAGGGTCGTGGGTGGCCAATGCAATCAAGGCCAGCAGCCACAGCACGCCGCCCACCAGCACGCCAAAGCGCGCGCGCAGGCCGACGGGCGTGAAGGAGGAGTGGGGAGATGGCGCCCCGTCGCGGGTGTAGGTGCCGGCAGCCGACGAGGCCGCCGAGCCGCTTTCAGGGCGTAGCGATCCGAGGGGAAACGTCATGCAGCCATTGTGGCCGATGCCACGGGGCGAACACTTTGTATCGCCCCGCGGACCAGGGTCAGCCCGTCAGGCGTTCCTTGATGATGACCGAGCCGTTTTCCTGGGTCTCGACCATGCCGCGATCTTCCAGGTCTTTCATCACCCGGCTGACCATCTCGCGCGAGGCGCCGACGATCTTGGCCATGTCTTGCCGCGAGACCTTGTTGCGGATGATCTTCACGTCGCCATCGTCCTCGGCCATGTCGAGCAGCGAGCGCGCCACGCGGCCATAGACGTCGAGCAGGGCGAGCGATTCGATCTGGCGGTCGGCACTGCGCAGGCGCTGCACCAGGCCACGCATGATGGCGTAAGACAAGCTCGAGTTCTCGGGCAGGCAGCGTGCGAATTCGGCGCGGCCGAGGATCAGCATGTCGGTCTGCACCTCGGCACGCACGGTGGCCGAGTGCGGCTCGTTGTCGATCAGGCTCATCTCGCCAACGTAGTTGCCGGGGTGGAGCACGGCCAGGATCACCTCGCGGCCCCGCGAGTCGGAGGTCAGCACACGTGCGCGGCCGGTGAGCAGAATGAAGAGCGCATTCGACTTCTTGCCATGCTCGACGATGATCTCCCCACGCCGGAAACGGCGCTTCACCACGCTGTCGGCGATGGCCGTGGCCTGCTCGTTCGTCAGCAGCGAGAACAGCGGCACGCGTCGGATCAAGTCCAGATTGGACAACATGGCCATCGGAGAACCTCCTTGTTGTGGAATGCGCAGCCCGTGAAATCTACACGTGGAAAACTCACGTTTTCCTAGCATATGGGCAATTGTCGCCATTACACGAATTGATGCCAGTCGGCGTCAACCCCATGTTAGACTGACGCCTCTCGCTGCTTTTTGCCTTCTTTGATCCGCCATGACACAGAACAACACCCAGCACGCCCAGGTGCTCATCCTGGGCTCCGGCCCCGCGGGCTACACCGCGGCGATCTACGCTGCGCGCGCCAACCTGAAGCCCATGCTCGTGACCGGCATCGCCCAGGGCGGCCAGCTCATGACCACCACCGAGGTCGACAACTGGCCGGCCGACGTGATGGGCGTGCAAGGGCCCGAACTCATGCAACGCTTCCTGCAGCACGCCGAGCGTTTCCACACGCAGATCGTGTTCGACCACATCAACACCGTCGACTTCTCCAAGCGTCCCTTCACGCTCAAGGGCGACTCGGGCACCTACACCTGCGACGCGCTGATCATCGCCACCGGCGCCTCGGCCAAGTACCTGGGCCTGCCCTCGGAAGAAGCTTTCATGGGCCGCGGCGTGAGCGGCTGCGCCACATGCGACGGCTTCTTCTACCGTGACCAGGAAGTCTGCGTGGTCGGCGGCGGCAACACCGCCGTGGAAGAAGCGCTGTACCTGTCGAACATCGCCAGCAAGGTGCACCTGATCCACCGCCGCGACAAGTTCCGCGCCGAGGCTATCCTCGTCGACAAGCTGATGGAGAAGGTGGCCGCCGGCAAGATGCAGTTGCACCTGTGGCAGACGCTCGACGAGGTGCTTGGAGACGCCTCGGGCGTGACGGGCGTGCGCATCAAGAGCACTGAAAACGGCGCGACCAGCGAGCTCGCCGTCAAGGGCTGCTTCATCGCCATCGGCCACCAGCCCAACACCGACATCTTCAAGGGCCAGCTGGAGATGAAGGACGGCTACATCGTCACCCAGAGCGGCCTGAACGGCATGGCCACCATGACGAGCGTGCCGGGCGTCTTTGCCGCGGGCGACGTGCAGGACCACATCTACCGCCAAGCCATCACCAGCGCCGGCACCGGCTGCATGGCGGCGCTCGACGCCCAGCGCTTCCTTGGGCATTGACAGCGCCGGAAGGGGCAAGTAGGCACACCGGCAAAAGGCGGCTATACTCGTCGTCTTTGCCGAAACCGGCCGCGCCTTTCTGGCGCAGCCTCGGCTCCAGTTAAACAGATCACACGGAGAAGCGTCATGGCACGCGTCTGTCAAGTCACGGGCAAGGGCCCGATGGTGGGGAACAACGTTTCCCACGCCAACAACAAGACCAAGCGCCGTTTCCTGCCCAACCTGCAATACCGCCGGTTCTGGCTCGAGAACGAAAACCGCTGGGTGCGCCTGCGCATCTCGAACGCTGCCCTGCGTTTGATCGACAAGGTGGGTATCGAGCAAGTCGTCGCCGACCTGCGCGCCCGCGGCGAACTCTGATTTAGGAGGCCATCATGGCAAAAGGTGGACGCGAAAAGATCAAGCTGGAATCGTCGGCCGGCACCGGTCACTTCTACACGACGGACAAGAACAAGAAGACCACGCCCGAGAAGATCGAAATCATGAAGTTCGATCCCAAGGCTCGCAAGCACGTGATGTACAAGGAAACGAAGCTGAAGTAATTCGGCTGCGCTCCAATGAAGAACCCGCCACTGGCGGGTTTTTTGTTGCCCAAGAAAGAGAAGGGCCCGCAACGCGGGCCCGCCTTCGTCTCTTGCCTGCAGACCTTACGCGTGGGCGGCTCGCAGCTT
>DASWSY010000041.1:0-13964 GCA_036402415.1 Rhizobacter sp.
GGGTGATGTCGCGGAAGGTCAGCACCACGGCGAAGGTCTGAGCTTCGGGGCGCAGTTGCAGCGGGTGGGCGTTGAGCGCAACCCAGCGCTCCTCCCCATCGGGCCGCCGCAGCGCGTGGATCTGGTTGACGAGCGGCTGGTCGTTCGCCATGACGCGCAGCACGGGGTGCTGGTCAGCCGGCAGGCGGGCGGCGTCGGGGTCCAGCAGCTCGAATGGCCAGGCATCGCCCGGCGCATTCATGAGCGCGGTCTGCTCGACACCGACGATGTCGCAGCCGGCCGGGTTGACCGCCAGGATGCCGAGCGTGGGGGTGACCACCATCAGGCCGTCGCTGATGGCGAGCGCGACCGAGCGGTACAGCTCCTCGGACAGGCGCAGCTTGTCGGCCGAGCGCGTCTGCTCGGTCACGTCGCGCTGCACGCCGATGTAGTGGGTGAGCGCGCCGCTGGCATCGCGCACCGGGGCGACGTGCACGGCGTTGGAGAAGACGCTGCCGTCCTTGCGCACGTTGCGGATCGTCACCGAGGCGGCGCGGCCGTGTTCGATCGCCTCGCGCAGCACGGAGCAGCCGGGCTCGTCGCGCAGGTGGCCTTGCAGAAAGCGGCAGTTCTGGCCGAGCACTTCGGCGCGGCTGTAGCCACTCAGCCGCTCGAAGGCCGGGTTGACGTAGATGAGCGGCATGTCGGGCAGCGTCGCGTCCGCCACGCACATCGACAGCGACGCTTCCGCCTCGAAGGCCCGCTGCATGATGAGCACGTCGCGTTCGAGGTTGCGCAATTCGGTGAGGTCGCGGGTGACGTAGAGCACACGCTTGTTCGGCATCGGCGAGATGCGGGCCTCGAAGCTGCGCTCGACACCGTCCGGCATGGTGAGCTCGTAGTGGATGCGCTGCACGTCGCCGCTGTCGAGTGCCTTTCGGATGGCAGGCAATGCCATGTCGGTGATGTGGCGTGGCACGCCGGCACCAAAGGGCTTGCCCCGCACGCTCTCCCAGGAGTGCACGAGCGACGGGTGTTTCTCGGAGCTGCACTCCAGGTATCGGCCCTCGGCATCGAGCACGAACCACAGGTCGGGCACCGCCCCGAGCACCGCGCTCAACTGGTGTTGCGATTCGCGCAGCTGCTCCTGCTGTCTGGCCAGCTCGTCTTCGGCTTGCTTGCGGTCGCTGATGTCGATCGACAGGTGCAACACGCTGCCGTCGTTGAGCAGCCGGTCGCTGACGATGACCCAGCGTTCCTTCCAGCGCACCTCATGCTGCTCGCCGCGGGCGGAGGCGAGCGAGAGGCGCCAGCGCACGAAGTCGTCGCGGCCTTGTGCCTGCGGATAGTCGCCGGCATCGGCCATGCGCTGGACGATCTCGGGCCAGGTGGGGTCGCCGTGCATGTAGGCGGCAAGATTGCGCCGCCACACCTCGTTGGCGATCAAGACACGGCCCTGCGGGTCGGAGATCATCACGCCGGCGGTGAGGCTGTTCATCGCCTCGTTCAGCAGGCGCTCGGCCGCACGCGCGGCGCGCTGGGCCTCGATGCGATCGGTGACGTTGCTGGTGGTGCCCCGGTAGCCGCGGAAGACGCCGGTTTCGTCGAACACCGGCGTGCCGCTGATGCTCACGATGAGGCGTCCGGTGGGAGTGGGCCGGTGCGCCAGCACGTCGCGAAACGGGGCCAGGCGGGCGCGGGCTTCCTGGTAGCGCGCCCAGGAGTGGGTGGGGTCGTCGGCGACCGGTTCGTTGATCTGCTGCAGTGTGCGCCCGATCACGAGGCTGGGTGGCAGCCCGGTGTGGGCCTGCACCCCGGACGAGACCCAGCGCACGCGTCCCTGTTCGTCGCTTTCCCAGAGCCAGTCGCTGCTCGACAGGCTGGCCTCGCGCACGCGCTCGGCGTGGTGGCGCCACAGGCTTTCCTTCAGGTGCGAATCGAGCATCGCGCCGACGAGCGCAGCCGCTTCGCGCAACGCGGCAAGCGTGTCGTCGTCGAAGGGCACGCGGGTCTGGCGTGACACGCCGAGCAGTCCGACCGTGTGCTGCTGAGCGACCACGCGGCACACGGCCCAGGTGTCACCGGCCACGTCGGCGCCTTGCTGCAGCGCGGGGCCGTCGAGCGGCAGGGTCACCGCCAGTTCGGTGGCCACGACGGGCAGCCGCGGCTCGGCGAGTCCGCAGTGGGCCTTGAGGTGAGGGCGCTGGTGATGGTCGAGGAGCGCCAGCCAGACGGAGCCGCCTGCGGTCTGGCGGGCCAGCAGCCGCACCAGGATGTCGAACTCTTCCTCGGGCGCGCCGCCCAGCTTGCCCACCGCGCGCAGCGTGCTCTCGCGGCTGGCCTCGACGGTGCTGTGGGTCATGACGGGGTAGGGGCGCCGTTCAACAAGCCGCCGAAGCGACGTCAACGAGGCGATGGCAGGCCCGCGGCATGCGAACGACTTTAGCGGAGAAGGCCGGATCGCAGGCGCCCCAGCCAGGCGAGCAACGCGCAGTGGTGCACGGAATCCGGCGGGGATCGCGCCGGTCTACAGGGCTTCCTGCGGCTGGGTGTCGGCGAACTTCAGGATCTCGAAGCGCACGCAGGGCGCCGTCGGGTCGGTGAGCGTGGCGCCCAGCCCGATCAGGCCCGAGCCATGGAGCGTGCAGGTGCCGCGGCGCAGCGAGACGATCTCGGAATCGTTCGAAAAGCGAACGTAGGTGCCGTTGTAGCTGAGGTCGGTGAGCTGGAAGGCGCCGCCGTGCCAGTCGATGCGGGCATGCGACCGGGAGACGCGCGAGTCGTCGATGCAGTAGGTGACCTGCGGGCTGCGGCCCAGGACCACGGGCAGGCTCGGACCGGCGTAGACGCGGTTGAGGTCGAGCCAGACGAGGCGGATGCCTTCGGGCTCCTGCTGCGGCAGCAGCTCCCCATAGGCGGTGGCCGCGGTGTCGCCAAAGCGACGGCCTTCGATCAGGTAGACGTGCACCGGCTCGACGCGGCCGCGCAACTGCACCTTGTCGAGGCTGCGGCAGCGTTCCCGGGTGTTGCCGTCCAGGCCGGCGATCACGCTGGCCGTGGCGAGGGTTTCGTTGTCGCCGGCGTGGTCGAGCAGGCGGGCGGCCACGTTGACCGCGTCGCCGAAGCAGTCGCCAGACATCTCGACCACCTCGCCATGGGCCAGGCCCACCTGCAGCTTCAGGACCGGAACGTGCCGCTGGCCGGAAGGCGGCACGATGCGGTCGAGCGACTCGTGCATTTCGTCGGCCGCCATCACCGCCGAGGCCGATTCGGAAAACACCGCCATCAGGCCGTCGCCGAGCGTCTTGACCACCACGCCGCCCGAGGTGGAAACGATCTGCGAGATGAGCGCGACGCTGCGGGTGACCACGGTCGTGGCCTCGGCATTGCCCAGCGTCTCATACAGCGCCGTGCTGCCGCGCAGGTCGGCAAACAGGACGGTGCGCTGAAGAATCTGCGTCATGTGTGAAGTTTATGGCACTCCACAAGCAAAACGCCCCGGCGAAATGGGCCGGGGCGTCCTGTCTTTTTGGTAGATCAGAGATTGTCGAGATAGGTGCGCAGCTTGTCGGAGCGGCTCGGGTGCTTGAGCTTGCGGATCGCCTTGGCTTCGATCTGGCGGATGCGCTCACGCGTCACGTCGAACTGCTTGCCGACCTCTTCCAGCGTGTGGTCGGTGCTCATCTCGATGCCGAAACGCATGCGCAGCACCTTCGCCTCGCGGGGGGTGAGGCTGTCGAGGATGTCCTTCACCACGTCGCGCAGACCGGCCTGCATGGCGGCCTCGATCGGCGCGGTGTTGTTGGTGTCCTCGATGAAGTCGCCGAGATGCGAATCGTCGTCGTCGCCGATGGGGGTTTCCATCGAGATCGGCTCCTTCGCGATCTTCATGATCTTGCGGATCTTGTCTTCCGGGATCTCCATCTTCTCGGCCAGCGTCGGGGCGTCGGGCTCGAAGCCGAACTCCTGGAGGTGCTGGCGCGACAGGCGGTTCATCTTGTTGATCGTCTCGATCATGTGCACCGGGATGCGGATGGTGCGTGCCTGGTCGGCGATCGAGCGGGTGATGGCCTGGCGGATCCACCACGTGGCGTAGGTCGAGAACTTGTAGCCGCGGCGGTATTCGAACTTGTCGACCGCCTTCATCAGGCCGATGTTGCCTTCCTGGATGAGGTCGAGGAACTGCAGGCCACGGTTGGTGTACTTCTTGGCAATCGAGATCACGAGGCGCAGGTTGGCCTCGATCATTTCCTTCTTCGCGTCGCGCGAGGACTTCTCACCCTCGTTCATGCGGCGGTTGATCTCCTTCAGGTCTTCGAGCGGCACCACCGCCCGGGCCTGCTGGTCGATCAGCTTCTGCTGCAGCTCCTGGATGGCCGGCAGGTTGCGCGACAGGATGGCGCTGTAGGGCTTGCCGGCCGCCGCTTCCTTCTCGGGCCACTTCAGGTTGAGCAGGTTGGGCGGGAAGTGCTTGACGAAGTAGTCCTGCGGCATGCCGCACTTGTCGACCAGGATCTTGCGCAGCTCGCGCTCGTAGCGGCGCACGTCGTCGACCTGCGAACGCAGGATGCCGCACAGCTTCTCGATGTTCTTGACCGTGAAGCGGATGGTCATCAGCTCGTCGCTGATGGCCTGCTGGGCCTTGTTGTACGAGGGCGACTGGTAGCCTTCCTTCTCGAAGGACTTGCGCATCTTGTCGAAGTTGGTGCGCAGGCTTTCGAACTTGATCAGCGCGGCGGCCTTCAGCTCTTCGAGCTTCTTCGTGAGCGCCTTGCTGCCACCGTTGCCGTCGTCGTCGTCTTCTTCGTCGAAGAAGTCGACGTCTTCCTCGGCCACGTAGTCGTCGGCCTCGTCTTCCGAGACGAAACCGTCGACCACCTCGGAGATCTGCATCTCGCCGGCCGCGATCTTGTCGGCGTAGGCCAGGATCTCGGCGATGGTGGTCGGCGAGGCGCTGATGGCCAGCATCATGGCCTGCAGGCCGCCTTCGATGCGCTTGGCGATCTCGATTTCGCCTTCACGCGTGAGCAGCTCGACCGTGCCCATCTCGCGCATGTACATGCGCACCGGGTCGGTGGTGCGCCCGAATTCGGAGTCGACGGTCGAGAGCGCCGCTTCGGCGGCTTCCTCGGCTTCTTCTTCCGTGGCGGTGGCGGTGCCGCTGCCGGCGATCAGCAGCGTGGCGGCGTCAGGCGCCTGCTCGTAGACCGCGATGCCCATGTCGTTGAGCATCGACACGATGGCTTCGAGGATTTCGGCGTCGACCAGCTTTTCAGGCAGGTGGTCGTTGATTTCCTGGTGCGTCAGGAAACCACGCGTCTTGCCCATCTTGATGAGCGTCTTGAGCTCCTGACGGCGCTTGGCGACTTCTTCTTCGGTGAGCGCGGTTTCGTCGAGGCCGAACTCGCGCATCAGCGCGCGCTCCTTGGCGCGCGACACCTTCATGCGCAGCGGCTTGGCCTTGGCAGCCTTGTCGCCGGTGTCGGCTTCGGCTTCCGGCTCGCCCTGCAGGTCGGCTTCGATGTCGGAGAAGTCCTCTTCGGGCACTTCTTCCTTCTTGGCGGCGGCGCCTGCCTTGGGCTTGCGGCCCGGCTTGCCCTTTTCGGCGGGCGCGGCGGCCTTGGCGGCCGGCTTCGCGGGCGCAGCTGCGCCCTTGGCCTTCTTCTTGTCTTCGACTTCGGCCTTGGAAGCCTTGGCGGGCGCAGCGGGGGCTGCCTTGGCGGGTGCGCTCTTCTTCGCGGTCATGCAAATCCTCGGATGGTGATGGGCGTCACGGCTTGGTGCCGGGGCCTCGAAGGCGCACCAAACGACGGACCGAACCCGCAGTAGATGCAGGCTCGTGCCGTTCGTTCAAGGGCGCGAAGAGGCCGGGCATGGCGCAGCCACTTCAAAGCGGCCGAAACCGACAAGAAGCAGCCGTGTGCGGACAAGCTGGCGTGACCATCGAATGAAGCGCAGCCCTTGCGGGAAAGTTGGCCTTGAATGGGGACCCTGGATCAAAGGGTGGCCGGGACCGGAGGTGCTGCTGTCACTCTTGCCGCGTAACAAACCCTCCATTATCGGCGGCGGCGCTCGATTCGTCAAAGCCTTCCAAGAAGGCGCATCGCCTCTCGCGTTTCGGCGGCCTTGCGGATCTGCTGGACCGAGACCTTGAGTTCCTCCAGGGTGGGTTCGATGGCCGGGTCTTCGCCGTCGACCAGGTCGATCGCCGAGGCCGACCAGTCCTGGTCTGCCACCAGTTCCCGCAAGGCGGCCCACGGAACGGGGCCTTGGTCATGCGCCAGCCGATCCATGTACCGAAACGCCTCGCCGTGCCAGTCGGGCAGCGAGCACAGCATCTGGTGATCGGACGGGGACAGCTCCTCCCACCAGCGGCTTTCCAGCAGGAGCATCCACAGGGCGCGGTCCTGCGGCTTGCGCGCCGTGTTCTGAAGCCGGGCCCGTCGGCGAGGCTCAGGCGTCCGAGGCGGGCGCGACGGCCTTCCCGTGGCCGGCACCTCGGTTGACCAGGAGCGGGCGAGGTCTTCGACCGGCAGGGCCCCCTGGGCGGCAATGTCGCCGAGCAACTGGCGCTTGAGCATGCCGTCGGGAAGTGCCGACCAGAGCGGTTTTGCATTCACCAAAAATCGGGCACGGCCCTCGGCGAGGCCGAGGTCTGCGTCTTCTCGCGCCTGCTCGACCAGGTACTTCGACAGCGGCAAGGCTTGGGCCACGCACGCGTCGAACGCTTCTGCGCCATGCTCGCGCACGTAGGAATCGGGGTCGTGTTCGGCCGGCAGGAAGAGGAAGCGGATGCTGCGGACGTCGGTCGCGTGCGGCAGGGCCGCTTCCAGCGCGCGGCCCGCCGCGCGCTGCCCGGCTGCGTCGCCGTCGAAGCTGAAGACCACCGACTCGGTGAAGCGGAAGAGCTTCTGCACATGTTCGGCGGTGCAAGCCGTGCCGAGGGTGGCCACCGCATTCGCGAAGCCGAGCTGCGCGAGGGCCACCACGTCCATGTAGCCCTCGACCACCAGCACGTAGCCCTTCTGGCGAATCGCCGCGCGGGCTTCGTGCAGGCCGTACAGCTCGCGGCCCTTGACGAAGACCGGCGTCTCCGGCGAGTTCAGGTACTTGGGCTCGCCTTTGTCGAGCACCCGGCCGCCGAATCCGATCACCTCGCCCTGCACTGAGCGGATGGGGAACATGATCCGGTCGCGGAAGCGGTCGTAGCGCTTGCGCTCTTCCTCGCTCTCGCCCTGGGCGATGACAAGGCCGCTTTCCTCCAGCAGCGGATCGTCGTAGTGGGGAAAGACGCCGGCCAGGCCACGCCAGCCGTCCGGCGCGTAGCCGAGCCCGAAGGCCGCCGCGATCTCGCCGGTAAGCCCGCGGCCCTTCAGGTAGTCGATCGCGCGCGGGCTGCTCTTGAGCTGCTTGCGGTAGTGCTCGGCGGCCTTGGCCAGGACGTCGGTGAGGGTGGCCTGCTTTTGCTTCAGTTCGGCCGCACGCTCGCGTTCCTGGGGCGAACGGTCGTCTTCGGGCACCGTCAGGCCGACCTGCTGGGCCAAGTCGCGCACCGCGTCGACGAAGCCCATGCCGCTGTTTTCCATCAGGAAGCCGATGGCGTTGCCATGCACTCCGCAGCCGAAGCAGTGGTAGGTCTGGCGCGTGGGACTGACGATGAAGCTCGGCGTCTTCTCGCCATGGAACGGGCACAAGCCCTTGTGGTTGATGCCCGCCTTCTTGAGCTGGACCTGGCGGCCCACCACCTCGACGATGTCGACGCGGGAAAGCAGTTCCTGAACGAAGCTGGGCGGGATCACCCCGCCAGTCTAGGGCCTCGCCGAAAGCGTTTCAGGGCCCGTCAAAGGGCGAAGTCTTCGAGTTTCTTGCCGGAGGCGAGGGCCGCCTTGAGCCAGTTGGGCTGGAGGCCGCGGCCGCTCCAGGTTTCGCCGGTTGCGGCGTTGCGGTATTTCGGCGCGACTTTCGTGCCCTTGCTGACACCGGCTTTGGCGCCCGGGCTTTTCGCAGCAAGATCGGCCACGGTCAAACCATATTCGGCCATGATGGCCTTGACCTTGGCGATGGCGTCCTGGCGTTCCCGCTTTTGGGTTGCCTCGATTTCCTGTTCGAGGGCCGCGCGTTTTGCCAGCAGGTCTTGCAGTGACGACATGAGAATCTCTCCGTACGGTCCGGCTAAATAGCCTCGCGATTTTATGGCGGGGAGATTCAAATGGCCGCTCGCAGGGCCTCGCAGTGGGTCAAATAAGACTCGTCTCCCCAAGAAAGGGGAGGCGCGACATGGCCACTTGCGTGCTGGAAAACCTCAGGCCGCCGGCGGCACATACCCCGCCGGCTGCTCGGCGCCCTCGCCGAAGAAGAATCGTTCCATCTGGCGGGCCAGATACTGCCGGGCGCGCTGGTCGGCGAGATTCAGCCGGTTTTCATTGACCAGCATGGTCTGGTGCTTCATCCACAACTGCCAGGCTTCCTTGCTGACCTCGTTGTAGATGCGTTTGCCCAGTTCGCCGGGGTAGGGGGCGAAATCAAGGCCTTCGCCTTCCTTCTTGAGATACACGCATTGAACGGTGCGGGCCATCGGGTACTCCTTCGATTCCAGAAATTCAGGGTCGGCCTTCAGGCCAGCTTTTTCACCAATACCTGGGAGCGGCGGTCCCAGTTGTATTTGCGCTTGCGGGCTTCGGGCAGCCAGTCGGGGTCGACCTGCGCGAACCCGCGCTTGATGAACCAGTGCATCGTGCGTGTGGTGAGCACGAAGATGCTGGTCATGCCCATGGCCTTGGCGCGCTGCTCGATGCGCTTCAGGATGCGCTCGCCGTCTCCTTGGCCCTGCACGCTGTTGCTCACGGTCAGCGCCGCCATCTCGCCGGTCTTGGACTCGGGGTAGGGGTAGAGCGCCGCGCAGCCGAAGATCACGCCGTCGTGTTCGATCACGGTGTAGTGGTCGATGTCACGCTCGATCTCGGTGCGGTCGCGCTTGACGAGCGTGCCGTCTTTTTCGAACGGCTCGATGAGCTGCAGGATGCCGCCGATGTCGTCGGCCGTGGCTTCGCGCAGGCTCTCGAGCTTCTCGTCGACGATCATGGTGCCGATGCCGTCGTGCGTGAACACCTCGATCAGCACGCCGCCGTCGACCTTGAACGGCAGGATGTGCACCCGCTCCACGCCTTCCTTGCTGGCCTTCACGGCATGCTGCAGGTAGAACGCCGTGTCGGTCGGCTGGGTCGGGTTGGGCAACTGGGCGAGCAGCTTCTCGGCCTCGGCAAGCGCCAGTTCCTGGTCGATCTCGACATCCTCGTCGCGCGGGTCCCCGGCGTGCGGGTCCTGGGGAATGCCGCGCACCTCGGTCACGAAGAGCAGCTTGTCGGCCTGCAGCTCGATCGCGGCACTGGTGGCCACGTCTTCCATGCTGAGGTTGAAGGCCTCGCCGGTCGGCGAGAACCCGAAGGGCGACAGCAGCACCAGCGAGCCGGCCTCGATGTTCTGGCGGATGGCGATGGCGTCGATCCGGCGCACGAGGCCGGTGTGCTGGAAGTCCACACCGTCGACGATGCCCACCGGCCGGGCGGTGATGAAGTTGCCAGAGATCACGCGCACGGCCGCGCCGGCCATCGGCGTGTTGGGCAGGCCTTGAGAAAACGCCGCCTCGATCTCATATCGGAGCTGGCCGGCGGCTTCCTGTGCGCAGTCGAGCGCCACCGGGTCGGTGATGCGCATGCCGTGGCTGAAGCTCGACACATGGCCTTTCGCGCGAAGCTGCTCTTCCACCTGCGGCCGGAAGCCGTGCACCAGCACCAGCTTCACGCCCATGGCCTGCATCAGCGCAAGGTCTTGGGCGAAGGTGGTGAGCTTGCCGGCCGCGATCAGCTCGCCGGCGATCGCCACCACGAAGGTCTTGCCCCGGTGCGCGTGGATGTGCGGCGCGACCGAGCGAAACCACGGAACAAAGGTGTGCGGGAAGATGAGGTCCATGCGCGCGCCGCTGGCGAGAGGCTGAAATAATCCGCGATTTTGCACGACGACCTTTGACGACAGACGCTTCCGCGCGTCGTGGCCGGCCCGCGCCGGTCGCCGCGACGCCCTTGCCCCCGATCACCTTCCCCGAATCGCTGCCCGTTGCGGGCAAACGCGAGGAGATCGAGCGCGCGCTGTCGGAGCACCAGGTGGTGATCGTCTGCGGCGAGACGGGCTCCGGCAAGACCACGCAGCTGCCGAAGATTGCCCTGGCGATGGGGCGGGGCCGTGCCCACACCGGCCGCCTGATCGGGCACACCCAGCCGCGGCGCATCGCCGCGTCGAGCGTGGCCAAGCGCATCGCCGACGAACTGAAGACGCCGCTCGGCGAGATCGTGGGCTACAAGGTCCGCTTCCAGGACCGACTGCAGCCCGGCGCGAGCGTCAAGCTCATGACAGACGGCATCCTGCTCGCCGAGACGCAGACCGACCCGCTGCTCAAGGCCTACGACACGCTCATCATCGATGAGGCCCACGAGCGCAGCCTCAACATCGACTTCCTGCTCGGCTACCTGCGGCAGATCCTGCCGCGCCGGCCCGACCTCAAGATCATCGTCACCTCGGCCACCATCGACGCCGACCGCTTCGCGCAGCACTTCGCCTCTCGGCACGGTCCGGCACCGGTCATCATGGTCTCCGGGCGGCTCTTCCCGGTGGAGCAGCGCTACCGCCCGTTCGAAGACAGCCGCGAATACGGCCTGCACGACGCG
This sequence comes from Rhizobacter sp., assembly GCA_036402415.1. Classification (GTDB taxonomy): domain Bacteria; phylum Pseudomonadota; class Gammaproteobacteria; order Burkholderiales; family Burkholderiaceae_C; genus Rhizobacter. Next base: position 10,701 of record DASWSY010000041.1, read on the forward strand.
ATCGGCGATGCCGTGGACGAGCTGTGGCGCGAAGGCGCGGGCGACGTGCTCGTCTTCCTCCCTGGCGAGCGCGAGATCCGCGAGGCCGCCGACCATCTGCGCCGCCACCACCCGCCGGGCGTCGAGGTGGTGCCGCTCTTCGCGCGCCTGTCTCAGCAGGAGCAGGACCGCGTCTTCGAGCCGCACAGCGCGCGCCGCATCGTGCTCGCCACCAACGTGGCCGAGACTTCGCTCACCGTGCCCGGCATCCAGTACGTGATCGACGCCGGCACGGCGCGCATCAAGCGCTACAGCTACCGCAACAAGGTCGAGCAGTTGCAGATCGAGCCGGTGAGCCAGGCCGCCGCCAACCAGCGTGCCGGCCGCTGCGGCCGCGTCAGCAACGGCATCTGCATCCGCCTCTACGACGAGAAGGATTTCCTCGAGCGCCCGCGCTTCACCGACCCCGAAATCCTGCGCTCGTCGCTTGCCGGCGTGATCCTGCGCATGAAGTCGCTGGGCCTGGGCCTCGTCGAGGACTTCCCCTTCCTCGAACCGCCACCGCGGCGCGCCATCGCCGACGGCTACCAGCTGCTCAACGAGCTGGGTGCGGTCGACGAGCAGAACGAGCTCACCGCCACCGGCCGCGAGCTTGCCAAGCTGCCGCTCGACCCACGCGTGGGCCGCATGATCCTCGAAGCGCGCGACCGCCAGGCGCTGGCGGAAGTGCTCGTCATCGCCTCGGCCCTGAGCGTGCAGGACGTGCGTGACCGCCCCATCGAACAGCAGCAGGCCGCCGACAACGCGCACAAGAAGTTCGACGACGAGAAGTCCGAGTTCGTCGGCACGCTGAAGCTGTGGAAGTGGCTCGAAGACAGCCGGGGCGGGCAGGGCGAACACAAGCTGTCGAACCGCAAGCAGGAGCAGCTCCTGCGCGACCACTTCATCTCGCCGCGCCGCGTGCGCGAATGGCGCGACATCCATTCGCAGCTCCACACCGTGGTGGCCGAACACGGCTGGCGCCTGAACGGCTCGCCCGCCACCTACGACCAGCTCCACATGGCCATGCTCGCCGGCCTGCTGGGCAACATCGGCCTCAAGAGCGACGAGGACGACTGGTACCTCGGCGCACGCGGCATCCGCTTCTACAAGCACCCGGGTGCCAACCTCAGCAAGAAGCCGGGCCGCTGGATCGTCGCGGCCGAGCTGGTGGAAACCACGCGCCTCTTCGGCCGTGGCATCGCCAGCATCGAGCCGCAGTGGCTGCCCGTCGTCGGCGCGCACCTGCTCAAGACGCAGCTCCTGGAGCCGCACTGGGAGAAGAAGGCCGGCGAGGTGATCGCGCTGGAGCGCGCCACGCTCTACGGCATCGTCGTCTACAGCAACCGGCGCGTGAACTTCGGCCAGGTCGACCCGCCCGCCGCGCGCGAGATCTTCATCCGCGAGGCGCTGGTGAACGGCGAGTGGTCCGACGACATGGGCCGGCGCCTGCCTTTCCTCGCCGCCAACCGCAAGCTCATCCAGCAGGTCGAGGAGCTGGAGCACAAGTCGCGCCGGCAGGACGTGCTGGTCGACGACGAACTGATCTACGCCTTCTACGACCAGCAGCTCCCAGCCGACGTCGTGAGCGGTGCCACGCTCGAACGCTGGTACCGCGACGAGGTGAAGCGCCAGCCGAAGCTCCTGCTGCTGACCCGCGACGAGCTCATGCGGCACGAGGCAGCCGGCATCACCAGCGCGGCCTTCCCGAAGACCGTGCGCCTGGGCGGTGTCGACTGCAGCGCGAGCTACCTGCACGAGCCGGGCGACCCGAAGGATGGCGTGACCGTCACCGTGCCGATCTTCGCGCTCAACCAGGTGAGCGAGGAACGCTGCGAGTGGCTCGTGCCCGGCATGCTGAAGGACAAGGTGCTGGCGCTCGCGAAGAGCCTGCACCAGCGCCCGCGGTCACGCCTGGTGCCGCTGCCGGACTACGCGGCCGAGTTCTGCGAGCTCACGCCCTTCGCGCAGGGTTCGCTCGTCGACAGCCTGCTCAAGTCGGTGCGCGAGCGCACCCAGCTCGCCGTGCAGCGCAACGACTTCAAGCTGGAGCAGGTGCCGCCGCACCTCTTCATGAACTTCCGCGTGGTCGACGAGCACGGCCGCCAGCTCGCCATGGGCCGCAACCTGGCGAGCCTCAAGGCCGAGCTCGGCGGCCAGGCGCGTTCAGCCTTCCAGGCACTCGCGGCGCTCAAGCCCGGCCTGCCCAAGGCGCCCGAGGCCACCCCCGTGGCACCGACCAGGCCCAACGCACCGGTGAAGGCCGAAGTGGCCTCGCCGCCACCATCGACCGGCGACACGCGCTACACCGACTGGACCTTCGGCGAGCTGCCCGAACTCATGGAAGTGAAGCGCGGCAGCCAGAGCCTGGTGGGCTTCCCCGCGCTGATCGACAAGGGCGACCACGTGCTGATCGAGGTGTTCGACGAGCCCGACGTCGCCGCGCTCAAGCACCGTGCCGGCCTGCGCCGCCTGGTCGCGCTGCAGATCCGCGACGCACTCAAGTACCTCGACAAGAACATCCCCGACCTGCAGAAGATGGCCGTGGCCTACATGCCGCTCGGCACGGCCGACGAGTTGCGCCAGCAGATCGTCGACCTGGCGCTCGACCGCGCCTTCCTCGGCGACCCGCTGCCCACCGACGCGCCTGCCTTCCGCAAGCGCATCGACGAAGGCCGGGGCCGGCTCACGCTGATCGCCAACGAGGTGGCGCGCAGCACGCTGGCCATCCTCACCGAATACGCCGCGGCGACACGCAAGCTGAAAGACGCGAAGCCCCCGAAGGAGGTGGCCGACGACGTGCAGGCGCAGCTCGCCCGCCTGCTGCCCAAGCGCTTCGTGCTGGACACACCCTGGGCCCAGCTCGCCCACCTGCCGCGCTACCTCAAGGGCATCACGTTGCGCCTGGACAAGCTCCGGGCCGACCCGGCCCGCGACAGCGCGCGCCTGGCCGAGATGCGCCCGCTCGAACAGCGTTACCTGCGCGGGCTCGCCGACCGGCGCGGCGTGCGCGAGGCGCGGCTGGAAGAATTCCGCTGGCTGCTCGAGGAATTGCGCGTGAGCCTCTTTGCGCAGGAGCTGCGCACCCCGCAGCCGGTGAGCGTAAAAAGGCTCGAGAAGGCCTGGCAACAGATCAACACATGAACCGTCGATCGGCCTGGGTACAATGCGCGCCTTCGGAGCGTAGCGCAGCCTGGTAGCGCAACTGGTTTGGGACCAGTAGGTCGCGAGTTCGAATCCCGCCGC
>DASWSY010000042.1:0-3985 GCA_036402415.1 Rhizobacter sp.
CTTGCCCGGCAGCTGCGGCATCGGGGCTTCGAAGTTGCCCTTGCCGAATTCGGCCACCACGCCCATCGCGAGCTTCTTCACCGCGATGTGCGCGTTGACCATGTCGTTGACGCCCGTCGCCATGGTGCGGAAGTCGCCGTCGAAGCGCGTGGTGTCGATCACCACGTCGATGTCGCCCTTCTCGTGCTCGGCCGACATGCGGTTCATCTCGGCGATCAGGCCCTTCAGGTTGCCGCGCACCTTCTCGACGGTGTCGTTGATGAAGGCCTTCTTGCCCGGCAACTGCGCCAGCGGCGCCTCGAAGTTGCCCTTGCCGAACTCGGCCACCACGCCCATCGCCAGCTTCTTCACGGCGATGTGGGCATTGACGAGCTCGTTCACGCCGACGGCCATCTCACGCAACTCGCCGGCGTGGCGCTGTGGGTCGATCACCACGTCGATGTCGCCGCGCGCGTGTTCGGCGTGCATGCGCAGCATGTCCTCGCGCAGCGCCTGCACGCTCTTGAGCAGCTTGTTGACCGAGTCGGCACCGGCGCGCAGCGGCGCCGGCAGCGCGTGCAGATCGAGCCGCCGGGACAGGTCACCCTCGGCAACCGCGGCCAGCACCCGCGTGAAGTGCACGTCCAGCGTCTCGGCATACGCCGACGCTTCCTGCCGCACGCGGCCCTGCGTCTTGATCTGCAACATGGTGGTTTCTCCCTTGCGAATGCGAAATGCGCTCAGCCGGCCAGTGCGCCCGACAGTGCGCCGAAATCGTCGAGCGACAGCACACGGTCGACGTCGAGCAGGATCACGAACTTGCCGCGCACCTTGCCCATGCCGTGGATGAAGTCGGCGCGAATGCGCGCCCCGAACGAGGGCGCCGGCTCGATGGCCGAGGCCTCGATGTCCAGCACCTCGTTGACCGCGTCGACCACCACGCCGATCACCTGGCGCTCGCCGTGCGCCGCCACCTCGACGATGACGATGCAGGTGCGCTTGGTGACCTCGCCGGCCTTGCGCCCGAAGCGCGCCTGCAGGTCCACCACCGGCACCACGGCGCCGCGCAGGTTGATCACGCCGCGCACGCAGGCAGGCATCATCGGCACCTCGGTCAGCTCGTGGTACTCGATGATTTCCTTGATCGCGAGGATGCCGATCGCATAGGCCTCGCCGCCCAGCATGAAGGTCAGGTACTGGCCGGGCTCGGCCGTGCTGCGGGCCCTGGATTCACCGGCGGCCAACGCGCGGGTCTCCACTTCCACCATTGCGTTCATGGGGCGTCTCCTCAGAATTTCGCGAACTGCGATTCGTCGAGCGCCATCGAGGCCATGCCCAAGCCGCCGGCCAGCGCAAGGCTGCGGTCGCCAGACGCCTTGGTGTCGCGCGAGCGAGCCGGCTTGCGGCGCGCGGGCGGCGTGGGCGCCGAGGCGGCCACCGGCACCTCGGCCGTCGACAGCTTGAAGAAGGCCATGGTCTGCTGCAGTTGCTCGGCCTGGCTGCTCATCTCCTCGGCAGTCGCCGAGAGTTCTTCGGAGCTGCTGGCGTTCTGCTGGGTCGTCTGGCTCAACTGGCCGACGGCCGAGTTGATCTGCGACACGCCCGAGCTCTGCTCTTCCGAGGCGGCGGTGATCTCCTGCACCAGGTCGCTGGTCTTCTTGATGTTGGGCACCATCTGGTCGAGCAGGCGGCCGGCCTTCTCGGCCAGTTCCACGCTGGAGCCGGCCACGTCGCCAATCTCCTGCGCGGCCACCTGGCTGCGCTCGGCCAGCTTGCGCACCTCGGCGGCCACCACCGCGAAGCCCTTGCCGTGTTCGCCGGCACGTGCCGCTTCGATCGCTGCGTTCAGTGCCAGGAGGTTGGTCTGGTAGGCGATGTCGTCGATGATCCCGATCTTCTGCGCGATCTGCTTCATCGCCGCCACCGTCGACTTCACCGCCTCGCCACCTTCGGCGGCTTCCGCGGCGGCCTTGGTCGCCATGCCGTCGGTGACCTTGGCGTTGTCGGTGTTCTGGGTGATCGAGGCGGTCATCTGCTCGATCGACGCGCTGGTCTCTTCCACGCCGGCCGCCTGTTCGCTCGACGCCTGCGACAGCGACTGCGCGGTCGCGCTCACCTCTTCGGCCGCGCCAGCCAGCGCTTCGGCGCTGCTCTTGACCTCGTTCACCACGCCCGAGAGCTTGGCGATCATGTTCTGCATGGCCTGCAGGAGCTGGGCGGTCTCGTCCTTGCCCTGCACCTCGACCCGCACGCTGAGGTCACCCTCGGCGAGGCGGTTGGCCGCGTCGACGGCCCGGGCCAGCGGCCGCGTCACGCTGCGGCTGATCAGAAAGCCCAGCAGCACACCGGCCAGTACGCCGGCGATCACCACGGTGATCATGAGCGTGCGCGTGCTCGCGTAGAGGCGCGTGGTCTCGTCGGACGCGTCGCGTGCCATGCCCTCCTTGAGCTTGGTGAGCTCGGTGAGCAGTTCGTCCAGCCCGTTGGCCTTGGTACGAACCGAATCCAGGGCGCTGGTCAGGGCTTCGTCGCGCTGCGCGAGCTTCTGGCTCTTGGCAAGGGCCATCGCACGCTTCATCTCGGCCTGGTAGTCGTCCCAGCCCGACGCGAAGGTCGCGAACATCTGCTTGCCCTTCTCGGTGATGAACAAGGGCCGGGCCTTGCTCATGTAGTCCGTGACGGCGGCGCTGTACTTCTCGATCGCCGCGAGGTGGCGCTCGCGTTCGTCCACGCTGGTGGCGAGCAGGAAGTTGCCGCGCGCACGCCCGATGTAGACGAGGTTGATGTTGGCTTCCTTCACGTACGACAGGCCGAGCAGCTCGCGGTCGTACATGCGGTCGGCCATCTCGTTGATCTGGCCGGTGTTGCTGATGCCGATGGCGCCGACGACGGCGCTGATGGCGGCCACGAGGATGAAGCCCGCGATCAGCCGCACGCCGATCTTCAGGTTGGAAAACATCTTGGAACTCCCTGACAAAACAATGGGTGGATGGCTCAGTCGGCGGATGCCGCGATGGCCGGTGAAGAAGCGCTGGCGCGGGCGGGGGGCGCGGCGTGCTGGGCCAGCGCCGGCACGTCGAGGATGAGGGCAACGTCGCCGCTGCCCAGGATGCTGGAGCCGCTGATGCCGCGCACCTGGCCGAACATCTTGGAAAGCGGCTTGATGACGGTCTGCGCTTCGCCGAGCAAGGTGTCGACCACCAGGCCGAACTTGAGCCCCGCGTGCTTGACGACGACGATGTTGGGGCGCGCGCTCGCCGGTCCCGAGACCGAGAAGAACTCGCGCAGGCGGATGAAGGGCAGCACCTGGCCGCGCAGGTCCACGTAGTCGTGTTCCCCATCGGCCTTGAACTCCACGCACTCCTCGACCAGCTCCAGCGGCACGACGAACACCGCGCGCCCGACGCCGATCTGGAAGCCGTTGATGATGGCGAGCGTGAGCGGCAGTCGCACCGTGATGGTGGTGCCCTGGCCGAGCGCGCTCGTGATGCCTACGCTGCCGCGCAGCGCGGTGATGTTGCGCTTGACCACGTCCATGCCCACGCCGCGGCCGGAGAGGTTGGTCACCTTCTCGGCGGTCGAGAAGCCGGCTTCGAAGATGAGCGCGAAGACTTCCTTGTCGCTCAGCGGCTTGCCGGCCTCGACGAGGCCGCGCTCCACCGCCTTGGCGAGGATGCGCTCGCGGTCGAGGCCGCCGCCGTCGTCGCTGACTTCGATGACGATGCTGCCCGAGTCGTGGTACGCGTTGAGCTTCACCGTGCCACGCGCCGGCTTGCCGCGCGCGGCACGCAGCTCGGGCGATTCGATGCCGTGGTCCATGGCGTTGCGCACCAGGTGCGTGAGCGGGTCGCCGATCTTCTCGACCACCGTCTTGTCGAGCTCGGTGTCTTCGCCGCTCACCACGAGCGCGATGTCCTTGCCCAGCTCGCGCGACACGTCGTGCACCACGCGCTGGAAGCGGCTGAAGGTGCCGCCGATCTTGACCATGCGTAGCTGCAGCGCGCTG
>DASWSY010000043.1:0-1947 GCA_036402415.1 Rhizobacter sp.
GGGCGCGACACCACCGCGCGGATGATCCCGCAGTGCAGCTTCGACGAGGCCACCGCGTCGGTCACGCCCGCCGCATTGGCCTCGCTCATCGACATCTCGATCGCCGGGTGCTCCTGCCGCAGGGTGCGGATCACGCTCGAGGTGAGCGTGTGCACCGCCGCCGAGGTCGTCACGCCCAGGTGCAGCACGCCGCGCACGCCGGCGGTGATCTTCGCCACGCGCTGCGCCATCGCATCGAAGGCCTCGAGCGCACGTCGCGCCTCGGCCAGCACCTCGTGGCCCACCGGCGTGAGCGACACGCCCTTGGGGTGGCGCACGAAGAGCGTCACGCCCAGCCGGCGCTCCAGCGACTTGATCTGCTGGCTGAGCGGCGGCTGCTGCATGCCCAGCATCGCCGCGGCGCGCGTGAGGTGGCCGGTGTCGGCGACGGTCACGAAGTAGCGGAGCTGCCGGATGTCCATGGCCCAGTCTAGGCGCGGCCCCGGCGCGCGGCATCTGAGGTTTCCACAAGCCTGCGCCATATGGAAAACGTATGCAGGCGGCCCTCGTAACGTCTTTGACCCTGCAGCAGCGCGTCCCTATGGTGCCGTCCGGGCCCCCTGGCCCCATGACACACGACCACTGGAGACGACCCATGCTTTCGCTTCGCACCGCCGCCCTTGCCGCTGCCGGCCTGTTCACCCTGCCCGCCCACGCCCAAGTCACCGTCTTCGGCGTGCTGGACCTCGCGGTCAACCTCACGCGCGCCGATGGCGCCTCGTCGATCTGGAGGCTCGAAGGCGATGGCAACACCTCGAGCCGCCTCGGCTTTCGCGGCAGCGAAGACCTGGGCGGCGGCCTGAAGGCCAACTTCTGGATCGAGACCGCGATCAACCCCGACGTGGGCACGAGCGGCGCGACCAGCACCAACAACAAGGACTCGGTGAACACCGGCGGTCTCACCTGGGGCCGCCGTGCCACCGTGGGCCTGGCCGGGCCGTTCGGGGAAGTGCGCCTGGGCCGCGACTACGTGCCGAGCTTCAGCAACCTGACCACCTCGATGCACCCCTTCGGCACCAACGGGGTGGGCAGCTCGGGCCACCTCTTCTACCAGGTCAACACCGGTGGCACCACGGTGCGCACCAACGTGCGTGCGAGCAACTCCATCGGCTACCACCTGCCCGATAACACGCTCGGCCTCTACGGCAACCTGATGGTGGCCACCGGCGAGCAGGCCCCCGACACCCCGACCGAAAAAGACGGCAACCACCTCGGCGTGCGCCTGGGCTGGCGCGGCGGCCCGGTCAACCTGGCGGTGGCACGCGGCAAGACGAACTACGCCACCGGCAACTTCGTGCAGACCAATGCCGGCTTCAACGTGAAGGTCGGGCCCGCGAAGCTGATGTCGCTGTGGGGCGAGAACAAGGTCGGCGCCACCTCCACCCGCATCTGGATGCTCGGCACACAGCTCGCCGTGGGCGCCAACGGCGAAGTGCGCCTGGCCTATTCGCAGCTCAAGGCCCGGGGCGTGGCCAACGACGCGGCGCACCTCGCGCTCGGCTACGTGCACGACCTCTCCAAGCGCACCTCGCTCTACGCCACCGTGGCCCGCATCGACAACAAGGGCAGCGGCACCCGCTTCAACCCGGGCACCGCCACCACGCAGGCGGGCGGCCATGCCGATGGGGCCGAGGTCGGCCTGAAGCACTCGTTCTGAAGGAGAGGCGCCATGCTGCGAATCCTCGTCCTCACGTCTGCGCTGCTGCTCACCGCCTGCGCGCAGACACCGCCATCGTCCACCGAAGCCGCACCACAGGCCACGGCCTGCCCGGCCGAGCTGCCCACCACCACCCGCTGCCTTGGCGGCCAGGACAGTGCAGGCGCCTTCTACCTGATCGCCATGCCCGCCGACTGGAACGGCCACCTCGTCGTGCACGCACACGGCGGCCCCTTCCTCGGCGCGGCCAC
>DASWSY010000044.1:0-10105 GCA_036402415.1 Rhizobacter sp.
CTCGATGAACTTGGGGCGCTTATAGCCCGTGAAGTTCTGCGCACAATATTCGAACAGTGCATCCTCGGTGAGGGTCGGATCCTTGCGAACCACAAAGAGCTTGACCGCTTCTCCCGATTTCTCGTCTGGCACCCCGATCGCAGCACATTCGAGGATGCCTGGGTGAAGGCCAACCACCTGTTCGATCTCGTTCGGATAGACGTTGAAGCCAGACACCAGAATCATGTCCTTCTTCCGGTCCACGATTTTCGTGTAGCCGTCCGCGTCCATGATGCCGACGTCGCCGGATTTGAAGAATCCGTCTGCCGTCATGACCTTTGCCGTCTCGTCCGGGCGATTCCAGTAGCCCGCCATCACCTGCGGGCCGCGGATGCAGATCTCTCCCGGCTCGCCGTACGGCAAGTCCCGCCCTTCATCGTCACGAATGGCGATGTCCGTCATCGGTACAGGAAGCCCGATGGACCCGGTGAAGCCGGTGATGTCGAAGCGGTTGATCGTCGCCACGGGTGAGGTTTCCGAGAGCCCATAGCCTTCGACCACCGGGCAGCCCGTGATCTTCAGCCAGCGTTCCGCGGTCGCCTGCTGAACCGCCATGCCGCCGCCGTTCGAGATCTTCAAGCCCGAAAAATCGAGCTTGGGGAAATCGGGGTGGTTCGCGAGTGCATTGAACAGCGTGTTCACCGCAGGGAACATGTGGACCTGGTGCTTCTTCAACGTTGCGATGAAACCTGGAATGTCACGTGGGTTCGGGACCAGCAGGTTGAGGATGCCCAGCCGCGCCCCGAGCATGTAGCACGCCGTCAAGGCGAAGATGTGATACAGCGGAAGTGCACACACCGCCACCATCTGCACGTTCGTGTCGATCGTGGCGAGCCGGGGCTGAAACCAGGCTTCGGACTGCAGGATGTTCGCCACCACATTGCGGTGCAGAAGGGTGGCGCCCTTCGACACACCCGTGGTGCCGCCCGTGTACTGCAGGAACGCCACACTTTCCGGGGTGAGCTTGGGCCGCTGCAACGTCTGACGCGAGCCTTCGGACACGGCCGCATTGAAGCGCGTCACCGTGTAGCCATCGCCCAGGGGCAAGCGGAACGGGGGCACCATCTTCTTGACGTTGCGCACGACGAAGTTCACCAGTGCCCCCTTCGCTGCGCCCAGCAGGTCGCCCATCGACGCCAGGACGACGTGACGAACCTTGGTCGCACCGATCACCTGTTCCAGGGTCTTGGCGAAGTTCTCGAGGATGAAGATCGCTTCGGCACCTGAGTCCTTGAGCTGATGCTCCAATTCTCTGGGCGTGTAGAGCGGGTTGACGTTCACCACCACGAAGCCGCCGCGCAAGATGGCCGCGATCGCCGGCATGTACTGCAGCACGTTGGGCATCATGATCGCGACGCGTGCACCCGGCTGCAGTCCTTTCGCTTGCAGCCATGCCGCCAACGCCGTCGACATGCGATCAATGTCTCGAAACTTGAGCCCGGCCTCCATGCAGATGGCCGCGGTGCGCTCGCCGTACTTGGCGTACGACTCCTCGAGCAGCTCCACGAGCGAGTTGTACTGATTGACGTTGACTTCCGTCGGCACGCCCGGGGGGTAGCTCTTCAGCCAAGGTTTTTCCATGCTGTTCACACCGAGTTTTGACCGCGCGGATGATCCCAGCCAGCGCTCCCAAGCGGTTACGGTAGTTGTCCTAGCGCTTGCACCTTGGCCGCCGACTCACTGCCGAAGAGGCTGTCCAGCAGTGCCTGCTCGCGGGCGCTCACTGTGGCCAAGAACTCCCGTGCGCCCCGCATCGCAAGGAACGTGTCGAAGCCGCTCTCCAAGAATGCCTGCAGGGCCGACAAGCCCGCCGCACGCGCCGGACCGCGCATCATGCGCAGGCTGTGGCGCAGCAGGGGCTTGCGGGTCAGGCGGTCGAGGTCTTCGCCGACCCTGAGGGTGAGCGACACTTGTCGTTGACGCTCTTCCATGTGGCCGACGGTCCGCCATGCGTTGACGTAGCCAGCTGCCTCGATGTTGGCGTCCGTCAGTTCGGCCGCCATGGCCGAGTCGAGTCGCTCCGACAGCGCATGAAGTTCGGCCAGTGTGGCCACGGTGACAACCACGTCGCGAGGAAACAGCCTCACCAGCGCCGGCACGACGCGGGCGAACTGGGCATCACGCTGGCTGAAGTCGCTGGGTCCGTAGAGTTCGTCGAGAAAGAAGCTTGCGGCCGCGGCGTAGCGCGGCGCCGCGAGCAGGTCGGCGTAGGTGTGCGCGAAGCGTCGTTGCTGATACGCCTTGAGCGCTTGCACTCGCGCGTGCAGGGCGGCCGAGGTCTTGCGCCGCCGCCGCTCGTGCTCCACGGTTTCAAGGTGGGTGAGGATCGTTTCAGCGGGACTCTGCATCGTTGGAGGCTCGGGTTTCTCATGGCGCCGACTAGTCGGGCATCTCTACGGCGCTGTCAGGGAATGATGCAACACTCGCCGCTCCATGCAACGACGCAAGCTTCTGAAACTCGGCGCAGGCGCTGCCGTCCTGCTGGCGCTGGCCGGAGGCGGCGTGTCGCTGTATCGGCCTGCCCTGCTGGATGGGCAGCTCACGCCCGCCGGGCAGGCGGTGTTCAAGGCCGTCGCACGTGCGGTGCTCGACGGCAGCCTGCCGGTCGGCCCGGCGGCGGAAGCGTCGCTGGCCCTGCACCTCACGCACGTGGGCGAAGTCATCCACGGGTTTCCTCCCGCGGTGCAGGCTGAACTGGCGCAACTCCTGGCCGTCGTGTCGACCGCGCCCGGGCGCCGCCTGCTCGCGGGCTTGTCGCCTGACTGGCCCGAGGCGACGGTCGAACAGGTGCAGTCGGCCCTCGACGACATGCGCCGCTCCGGTATCACCGCGCGCCAGCAGGCCTACAACGCCCTGCGCGACATCACGAATGCGGCCTTCTACGCCGACCCGTCCGCCTGGCCGCTGATCGGCTACCCCGGGCCGCGCGCCCTCTGACCATGTCGGCCTCCTCCATTCCGGACCCGATCCGCGCCGGCCTCCAGCGCGGCTGGAGGGTCTTCGGGGGCCCGCATGGCCCCGTGCCCGAGCGGCTCGATTACGACGTGGCCATCGTCGGCAGCGGGGCGGGCGCCGGCATCACCGCCGAGCTGCTCACCCAGGCCGGGCTGAAGGTGGTGCTGGTCGAAGAAGGGCCGCTCAAGAGCAGCAGCGACTTCCGCCAGCTCGAAGGCGAGGCCTATCCCAGCCTCTACCAGGAATCCGCCGGCCGCAAGACGGCCGACAAGGCCATCACCATCCTGCAGGGGCGCTGCGTGGGCGGCTCCACCACCGTCAACTGGACGAGTTCCTTTCGCACGCCCCCCAGCACCCTGGAGTTCTGGCAGCAGCACTTCGGCTTGTCGTCCTACGACGAATCGACCATGGCGCCCTGGTTCGCGCAGGCCGAGAAGCGCCTGAGCATCGGCCCCTGGCTCACGCCACCGAACCGCAACAACGAGGTGCTGCAGGCGGGCGCCAAGCGCCTGGCCATTGCGGTCTCGGGCATCGAGCGCAACGTCAAGGGCTGCTGGAACCTCGGCTCCTGCGGCATGGGTTGCCCGACCAACGCCAAGCAGTCGATGCTGGTCACGACTCTCCCGGCCGCACTCGACCGCGGTGCGACCCTGCTCGTGCAGACGCGGGCGGAGGCCTTCGTCGTCGGGCACGGCCAGGTGCAGTCGCTGGTCTGCACGCCCGTCACGGACAACGGCGCGCCTGCGGGCGGTGCGACACCCCTGCGCATCGTCGCGCGCCACTACGTCGTGGCCGGCGGCGCCATCAACAGCCCGGCCTTGCTGATGCGCTCGGGAGTGCCTGACCCGCACCAGCGCCTGGGCCGACGCACCTTCCTGCATCCGGTCGTGATCTCTGCCGCGACCTTCGACGAACGCGTCGAGGCCTGGGACGGGGCTCCGCAGACGCTCTACAGCGACCACTTTCTCCACGCCCACGCCATCGACGGCCCGATGGGCTACAAGCTCGAAGCGCCGCCGATGCACCCGGTGATCGTGTCCACCACGCTCACTGGCCACGGGCGGGCGCAGGCGGCACAACTGAAGCAGTTCCCGTACACGCAGGGCCTGCTGGCGCTGCTGCGCGACGGCTTCCACCCCGAGTCGCCGGGCGGTGCCGTGCAACTCCGCGGCGATGGTTCGCCGGTGCTCGACTACCCGCTGAATGACTACGTCATGGACGGTGCACGCCGGGCACTCCTGAGCATGGCCGAGATCCAGTTCGCTGCGGGCGCACGCCAGGTGACGCCGGTGCATGAACTGGCCGGGCAGTACACGACCTGGGCACAGGCCCGCGAAGCGATCCTCGCGCTGCCCATGAAGCCGCTGCTCACGCGTGTCGTCAGCGCGCACGTGATGGGCGGCTGCGCAATGGCAGGCGACGAGCGCCAGGGCGTGGTGCGGCCGGACGGGGTGCATTGGCAGCTCGCCAACCTGTCGGTCCACGACGGCTCGCTCTTTCCGACCAGCATCGGCGCCAATCCGCAGTTGTCGGTGTACGGCGTGGCCAATCGACTTGCGACCGGGCTGGCGAAGTCGCTCACCGGACAGGACGTGCGCCTGCTCGCGTAGCATCGCCGCATGCTCGCTCGGCTCCAGCAGTTCCTCACCCTCGGGCTCCTCGCGACCGCCATCGGCTGGGCCGCATGGTGGTTGCAGCGTGGCGAGACGCTGTGGGCGCTGGGCGGGACGGCGCTGCTGCTGTTCGGCTATGCCTTGTTCCTGGCGCTCGAACTGGTGCTCGTGTGGTTCGTGCATGGCGACGACCCGGCGCCCAAGGCCAGCGTCGGCCAGCTCGCCCGCGCCTGGTTCGCCGAAGTGCTGACCGCCCCGCGCATCTTCTGCTGGCAGCAACCCTTCCGTTCGCAGCGCGACCCCGACCACCTCCCGCCGTCACCAGGCCGGCGCGGCGTGGTGCTGGTGCATGGCTTCGTCTGCAACCGCGGCTTCTGGAACCGCTGGATGCCGCGCCTGCGTGCGCACGGCGTGCCCCACGTGGCGGTGAACCTCGAACCGGTGTTCGGCACCATCAGCGACTACGCGCCCATCCTCGACGAGGCGGTGCGCCGGGTGGAGCAGGCCACGGGCCTGCCGCCGGTGCTGGTCGGCCACAGCATGGGCGGACTCGCGATCCGTGCGTGGTACGCCTCGCGCGGCGCCGGCCGGGCGCACCGGGTCGTCACCATCGGCAGCCCTCACCGCGGCACCTGGCTCGCGCGTTTTGCGACCACGCAGAACGCGCGCGAGATGGCGCTCGGCACCGATTGGCAGCGCGCCCTCGAAGCGCTGGAGCCGGCGCAGCACTTCGAGTGCTTCATCTGCTTCTACAGCCACTGCGACAACGTCGTCTTCCCCGCCTCCACCGCCACGCTGCCCGGCGCCGACAACCGCCACCTGCGCGGCATGGCACACGTGCACATGGCCGATCACCCGGCGGTGTTCGAGGCCGTCCTCGCCGCCGCGCGGTAGACCAGGCCTCGTTCAGTAGACGAGGTCGCCCGGCAGGCGCGCCTCGGCTGCCAGCTCGCCCGCGTGCGCCACCCGGGCGTAGAGCGGCGTGAAGTCGGGCGCCGTCGCGTCGAAGAGCTGCTCGAAGCCCTGGATCACGAAGTAGGTGGACTGGTAGTCGTCGATGCGGTAGCGCGTGCGCATGATGCGTTCGACGTCGAATCCCAGGCGCTGGGGCTTGTCGCTCTGCACGCTGTGGCGCAGCTCCCCTGCCGACGACAGGATGCCCGCCCCGTAGGCGCGCAGCCCTTGCGGCGTGGCGATGAGGCCGAACTCCACCGTGTACCAGTACAGCCGCGCCAGGTATTCGCAGGCCTCTAGCCGGCTCGCCTTCAGGCCGCCGGCGCCGTAGGCCTGCATGTAGTCGGCGAACATCGGGTTGAAGAGCAGCGGCACATGGCCGAAGAGGTCGTGGAAAACGTCGGGCTCGACAACGTAGTCGAACTCCTCCGGCTTGCGGATCCATCCGGTGACCGGAAAGCGACGCTGTGCCAACAGCGCGAAGAAGGCCTCTTCGGGAATGAGGCCGGGCACCGCCACCACCTCCCATTTCGTCGCCCGGTGCAGCCGCTCCGACAGCGCATCGAAACGCGGGATCTGCTGCGGGTCGCCCAACTGCGCCACGGCGGCGATGAACTCCTCGCAGGCCAGCCCGGGCAACTGCGCGGCCTGGCGGCGGTAGAGGCGCTCGTAGAGTGCATGCTCCTCGGGGGAGTAGCGCGCCCAGTCCTGCTCGCAGGTGTAGTCGGGGCGGGCGGCGGCGTAGTCGCCGCGAGGTGGGCGTGTGCCGGTGCCATAGGTGACCGGCGCGACCCCCTGGTTGACTGCCTTGTGAGCGTTGGCCATGGTGGTTCGTGCAGACGAAAGAACCGTAGGTTCCCGCGGACCGGCGCTTTTGGCAAGCGTCAGCGCGCCGCCGTCAGCTTTCGGCGTCTCGCACGAACTGGAGCGTGGCGGCTTCCGACAGGTTGAGCAGTTGCGACAAGGCCTTGATGTCGTCGGGAAGGGCCGGGTTGTCCCAGCTCTCGGCGCTGTGCCGTGCCAGGCGCACCGCGAGCATCACGTTCTGCACCGAGGGGTGGCGCGCGTGGCGGTCGTCGGTGATCCGGATCAGCAGCTCCGGCAGCGACCACGAGCGCATCAGGGCCTGCTGCAGATCGAAGAGCTGGATCCCGAGCACCTGCTGCTGCACGCGGTGCGAGCGCAGGCTCGGGTCGGCCTTCTGTTCTGCCCGGATGCGCAACGCGAGCGACGGTGCGTGGCACCACAGCAGCATCTCGGCGAAATCATGCAGCAGGGTCGCCTCATAGATCACCGCAGCGTCGTGGTCCATGCGGTGCACCGCGAAGGCCAGCGCGAACTGCGCCGCACGGTGGGCGCGGCGCAGCACATCGCCAATCCCCTCGAGCGCCTCGGGCTCGCCGGCGAGCCGGTCTTCGATGGCCGGTTGCACGCCAAAGGCGCCGAAGAAGGGCGAGATGCCCATCAGCACCACCGCGGCGGTGACGGTCTCCACGTCGGTGACGAGCCGCGGCGGTCGGTGCGTCGAGGCGTAGGCCAGCACCTTGAGGGTCATCAGCGGGTCGTCGGCCACCATCTCGCCGATCAGGTTGGCGTCGACGTCGTCCTCGTTGGCGCGCATGGCCTCCAGCGCGTCGGCAGTGCTGCCCAGCACCGGGATCTCGGCTTCGCGGAAATGCTTCACCCACGCGTCCAGGTCGCGCAGCGGCTGCGTGATGAACGGAGGGTGCGTCGTGCTCGGGTCCACGTCGGGCATCAAGGGAGTACTTCTGACCGAGGTTATCGGCTGCGGCCCGCGCGGCTTGAGGCCTAGCGCCCGCCTAGCTTCGTCTTCTGGTCGAGCCCGACGCGCTTGTTGACGAACTGCAGCGCCGCCACCTTCGAGAGGTCGACCTCCCCGCTCTTGTAGAGCCCGGCCTTCACCATCTGGGCGTAGAAGTCGTTGATGCGGCCCTGGCTCATCGCGCCGATGCCCGCGGCGAGCGACTCGCCCGAGTCGACGATGCCCTGCTGCTTCATCAACGCGACCGAAGCCTCCATCTCGGCTTCCGTCATCTCGGGGTTGTCCTTGATCATCAGCGCCGCCGCGGCCTTGCGGTCACCGTACAGGTAGTTGACCCATCCGAGGATGGACGCGTCGACGAAGCGCTGCACGAGCTCGGGCTTGGCCTTGACCGTCTCGGCCCGGGCCTCGATCAGGGTCGAATAGGTCGAGAAGCCGTGGTCGGCCAGCAGGTGCACCACCGGCTTGAACTTGCCCTGGTTCTCCACGTAGATCGGCTCGGCCACCGAGTAGCCCTGCTGGATGGCCTTGGGGTTGGCCAGGAAAGGGCCCAGGTTGTAGTTGTAGGGCTTGAGGACTTCGTCCTTGAAGCCGTGCGTGACCTTGAGCCACTGCCACCAGCTGAACTGCCCGTCCTTGGCCACCAGCGCAACCGGCGCGTTCTTCAGTGCGGCGAAACTCTCGTAGCCCTGCCCCGGGTGCGCCAGCAGCGCCTGCGGGTCTTTCTGGAAGATGGCGGCCACCACCACGGTGGGCACGCCGTTCTTCACGTTGTCGAAGCTGTGCAGGAGGTTGCCGGTCATCAGGAAGTCGATGCGCCCGGCCGGCAGCAGCGGGCGGTTGTTCACCTGGGGGCCGCCTTGCTGGATGGTCACGTCGAGGCCGTACTTCCGGTACGTGCCGTCGGCCACCGCCTGGTAGAAGCCGCCGTGTGCGGCCTGAGCCTTCCAGTTGGTGGCGAAGGTGACCTTGTCCTGCGCGAAGGCGGTGCTGCAGGCCGCTGCGAGGAGGGCGAGAACGAGAGGGCGCATGGGGACTCCAGTGAAAGAGATCAGTCGGGCCTGGACGATTCGACCGCATGCCAGCGCCCGAGCAGGGTGCGCGACACCAGGTTGAAGCTCCAGAAGATCAGCACGCCGGTCAGCACCAGCAGCATCAGCGCGGCGAACATCTTGGGCGTTTCGGTGCGGAAGCTCGCCTCCAGGATGCGCGAGGCGAGCCCCGTTTCGCGGCCCGCCGCACCGGCCACCATCTCGGCCGTGACCGCGCCGATGAGGCTCAGGCCGCCGGAGATTTTGAGTCCGGCCACGAAGTAGGGCAAGGCGCTGGGCACCAGCAACCAACGCAGGCGCTGCAGCGGCGTGGCGCGGTAGAGGCGGAAGAGGTCGCGCAGTTGCGGGTCGGCCGCGCGCAGGCCGATCACGGTGTTGGACAGGATGGGGAAGAAGGCGACGATCCACGCGCACAGCAGCAGCGCGGCGGTGGTGCTCTCGACGTAGATCAGGATCAGCGGCGCGACCGCGACGATGGGCGTCACCTGCAGCACCACCGCGATGGGAAAGAGCGCCCGCTCCACCGGCCGCCACAGCGCGAAGACCGCCGCAATCAGCACGCCGCCCGCGCAGGCGAACAGCAGCGCGCCGAAGGTGATCTTGAGCGTGAACCACCAGCTCGCCGCGAGCGACCCGAAGTTCGCCACGAGCGTGTGCAGCACCAGGCTCGGCGCAGGCAGCGTGTAGTGGGGGATGCGGGCCAGGCGCACCAGCGCTTCCCAGGCGACGAGCAGCGCCAGCAGCGTCAGGGCCGGAAGCGCACGCTGCATCAGCCGGGCATCCGCGACGTTTCGAGCGCCTGGCCGATGCGCTCGCACACGGAAAGGAAGGTCGCCGAGCGGCGAAACGCGGGGCGGCGCGGATAGGGTTCGTCGATCGCCACTTCGTCGACGATCTGCCCCGGCCGCGCGCTCATCACCAGCACGCGCTGGCTCAGGTAGGCCGCCTCGTCGATGCTGTGCGTGACGAAGAGCACTGCCAGCGTGCCGGCCTGCCACCAGTGCAGCAGGTCGTCGTTGAGCTTCTGGCGGGTGAACTCGTCGAGGGCGGCGAAGGGCTCGTCCATCAGCAGCACCCGGGGCTGGGCCACCAGGGCCCGCGCGATCGACGCCCGCATCTTCATGCCGCCCGACAGTTCGGCCGGCCGGGCCCGCGCGAAGTCGGTGAGCCCCACCCGCGCCAGGGCCTCTTCGACCCGCGCCGCGGCCTGCGCGCGCGATTGCCCGGCGATGCGCAGCGGCAGCCATACGTTGTCGAACACGCTGGCCCAGGGCATGAGCGTGGCGTCCTGGAAGACGCAGGCGGTGTCGGCGGCACTGCCGCCCAGTGCAGGGGCCGACACCGTGCCGGCGCTGGCCGTGTCGAGCCCGGCGACCAGGCGCAGAACGCTGCTCTTGCCGCAACCCGAGGGGCCCAGCAGCGAGACGAACTCGTGCGGGCCGACGGCGAGCGAGACGTCGCGCAGCGCCTGCACCCCGCTGGCGTAGCGCTTGTCGACGTGGTCCAGCGAGAGCAGGGGCGGCGGCATGGCCGCGAGTGTGCCCTACGCCTTCACAAGCGCCGGATGCCCGGCAGGTGCCCGATCAGGTGGCCGTCGAGGTAGAGCGCGCCTTCGGGCGCACCCGCGTCGGCGTAGAACTCCAGCGTCTCCGGCAGCAGCGGCAAGCTGTCGGCGCGTGGCTCGCCCACACGATGCGCCAGGCGTGCGA
>DASWSY010000045.1:0-3809 GCA_036402415.1 Rhizobacter sp.
GGCACAACGTGAAGAACGCCTTGGCGGTGACGGCATGCGCACTCGCCGCCGGCGCCCCGCTCGAGGCCATCGTGCGCGGCCTCGAAGCCTTCGAGCCCGTCAAGGGCCGCTCGCAGCTCAAGCGCGCGCAGGTGCAGGGCGTGCCGGTGGCGCTGGTCGACGACACCTACAACGCCAACCCCGACTCGGTGCGTGCCGCGGTCGAGGTGCTCGCACAACTGCCCGGCCCGCATTGGCTCGTGCTGGGCGACATGGGCGAGGTGGGCGACCAGGGCCCGGCCTTCCACCGCGAGGTGGGGGCCTATGCGCGCACGCATGGCATCGATGCGCTGTGGACGGCCGGCAAGCTCTGCCGCTACGCCGCCGACGCCTATGGCCCTGGTGCGCGCCACTTCGACACCGTGGCCGAGCTGCTCGCCGCATTGCCCGCCGCACCCGACTGCGCCTCGGTGCTGGTGAAGGGCTCGCGCTTCATGAAGATGGAACAGGTGGTCGCCGCCCTCGTCGCGGCCACATCACAACAACAAGGACATTGACCACCATGCTGCTGAGTCTCACCCAGTGGCTGCAGAGCCTCTACCCGGACCAACTGGGTTTCCTGCGCGTCTTCCAGTACCTCACCTTCCGTGCGGTGCTGGCGGCGATGACCGCCTTGCTGATCGGCCTGGCCTTCGGGCCGTGGGTGATCCGCCGCCTGACTGCGCTCAAGATCGGCCAGCCCATCCGCGAATACGGCGTGCAGCAGCACATCGCCAAGAGCGGCACGCCCACCATGGGCGGCGTGCTGATCTTGATCGGCATCGGCGTCAGCACGCTGCTGTGGTTCGACTGGAGCAACCGCTTCGTCTGGATCGTGATGATCGTGACCATGGGCTTCGGTGCCATCGGCTGGGTCGACGACTGGCGCAAGGTCGTCAAGAAAGACCCGGAAGGCATGCGCTCGCGCGAGAAGTTCATCTGGCAGTCGCTGATCGGCCTGGTGGCGGCGCTCTACCTCGCGTTCAGCGTGTCGGAGACCTCCAACCTCCGCGTGCTCGAACTCTTCGTCCGCTGGGTGCAGAGCGGTTTCAGCAACGACCTGCCCCCCAAGGCCGACCTGATGATCCCCTTCGTCAAGTCGATCAGCTACCCGCTGGGCGTCTTCGGTTTCATCATCCTCACCTACCTCGTGATCGTGGGGGCGAGCAATGCGGTGAACCTGACCGACGGCCTGGATGGCCTCGCGATCATGCCGGTGGTGATGGTGGGTTCGGCGCTCGGGGTGTTTGCCTACGTGGTCGGCAGCTCGGTGTATTCGAAGTACCTGCTCTTCCCCTACATCCCCGGCGCCGGCGAGCTGCTGATCTTCTGCGCGGCGATGGCCGGCGCGGGCCTGGCCTTCCTGTGGTTCAACGCCCACCCGGCGCAGGTGTTCATGGGCGACGTGGGCGCGCTGTCGCTGGGCGGCGCCCTCGGCACCATCGCCGTCATCACCCGACAGGAGATCGTGCTCGGCGTCATGGGCGGCATCTTCGTGGTGGAGGCGCTCTCCGTGATGCTGCAGGTGAGCTGGTTCAAGTACACGAAGAAGAAGACCGGCACCGGCCGGCGCATCCTGAAGATGGCGCCGCTGCACCACCACTTCGAGAAATCGGGCTGGAAGGAGACGCAGGTCGTCGTGCGCTTCTGGATCATCACCATGTTGTTGTGCCTGGTCGGACTGGCCAGCCTGAAGTTGCGTTAGAGAAGACATGAACCACTTGAAGGACGCTCATGTGCTGGTGCTCGGACTCGGTGAGTCCGGGCTGGCCATGGCGCGCTGGTGTGCGGATCACGGCGCGCGTGTGCGCGTGTGGGATTCGCGCGAAACCGCACCGCAGGACGCGGCGCTTGCGGCGGAGGTGCCGTCGGCCGAGCGCCTGAGCGGCACGCTCGACGTCGCGCTGCTTCGCGAAGGTGTGCAGTTGGTGCTGAAGAGCCCGGGCCTTGCGCCGGGCGATGAACGTGTCGCCCCCCTGCTCACGCTGGCACGCGAGACCGGCGTGCCGGTGCAGGGCGAGCTCGATCTCTTCGCCCGCGCGCTCGCCGACCTCAAGGCCGAGCGGGGCTATGCGCCCAAGGTGATCGCGATCACCGGCACCAACGGCAAGACCACCACCACGTCCATGACCGGCCAGCTCGTCGAGCGCACCGGCAAGCGGGTGGCGGTGGCCGGCAACATCGGGCCGACGATGCTGCAGACGCTCGCCGATGCGCTGGCTCGCGAGCCCGCGCCGGAAGCACCTGCGGTCGAGGTGGCTCCGCCCGAGCCCGAGGCAGAGGCCGCCGAAGCGCTGGTGGACGCCGTGGCCGAGTCCGCCGAGGTCGTGCCCAACGAGCCGGTGACCGAGCCCCCCGCGCCAGTGGACGACGACGTGATCGCCACGGAATCGGAAACCCTGGGGGCGCAGGAGATTTCGGCCGAAGTCGAAGCGGCTGCGTTGGCGACCGGGCCTGCTGCGGCCGCGGTCGAGGTGCCGTCCGCCGACGACGAGACCACCGGCGGCGGCCCGCCTCCGCACCTGATCCCCCCGCCGCCCCCCGGCCCGGTGTTCGAGCACCTGCCCGAGGTGTGGGTGCTGGAGCTTTCCAGCTTCCAGCTCGACGGCGTGCAGGGCTTCGAGCCCAGCGCCGCCACCGTGCTCAACGTGACGCAGGACCACCTCGACTGGCACGGCGACATGGCCTCGTATGCCGCGGCGAAGGCGCGCATCTTCGGCAAGGACGCGGTGATGGTGATCAACCGCGACGACCCTCTGGTCGAGAAGATGATCCCCGCGCCCGTGCCGGGCAAGGGCCGTTTCGCGAAGCCCGTGGAACGCCAGGTCGTGCGCTTCGGCCTGGATGCGCCGCAGCGCCCGGGCGACTTCGGCCTGCTGGTCGAGAACGGCATCGCCTGGCTGGTGCGCGCGCTCGAGCCCGACGAAGCGGGCGTGAAGAAGCCCAGGAAGGGCGCCGTGGTCGAAGAGGAAGACCTCATGATCCAGCGCCTGATGCCGGCCGACGCGCTGCGCGTGCGCGGCCGCCACAACGCGGCCAATGCGCTCGCGGCGCTTGCACTCGCCACGGCCGCGGGCTGCCCGCTCGCACCCATGCTGCACGGCCTGCGCGAGTACGCGGGCGAGCCGCACCGTGTCGAATTCGTCGCCACCGTGGGCGGCGTGGAAGCCTACGACGACAGCAAGGGCACCAATGTCGGCGCCACGGTCGCTGCGCTCAACGGCCTGGGTGAAGACAAGGCGCCGAACAAGCTCGTCGTCATCCTAGGCGGTGACGGCAAGGGGCAGGACTTCGCGCCGCTTGCGACCCCCGTGCAGCGCCATGTGCGCGCCGTGGCCACCCTCGGCCGCGATGCCGAGGCCATCGAGCAGGTGTTGCGTTACAGCGGCGTGCCGGTGCAGCGGCACGCGTCGCTGGAAGACGCCACGCGCTGGGCCTTCCAGCGCGCGCATGCGGGCGATGCGGTGCTCTTGAGCCCGGCCTGCGCGAGCCTCGACATGTTCCGCAACTACGCGCACCGCGCCGAGGTCTTCGTGGCCGAGGTGCAGGCCATCGCATCCGCCGGTGGGGAGGTCGTGTGACGACGCTTGCCGGCCGCTTCGCCTTCGTCGGTTCGCTGAAAGAGCGGCTGCTGTCGCTCGTCAAGCGCGAGGGCAGCAGCAGCGTGCCCATCCGCGACTGGACGGGCGCCACCGGCCAGCCCACCAAGCTGCAAGGCTTCGACCTGCAGCTGATCTGGGTCGTGCTGGCCTTGATGGCGCTCGGCCTGGTGATGGTCTATTCGGCCTCGG
>DASWSY010000046.1:0-9773 GCA_036402415.1 Rhizobacter sp.
AGCAGTCCGGCCGCACGGTGTACCGCGTGCGGCTCGGGCCCTTCGACAAGAAGGAAGAAGCCGCGCAAGTGAAGGAAAAGCTCGAAAGCACCGGCGTGGAGTCGGCGCTGGTGCAGGTCCAGAAATGATCCAGACATGAAGGTTTGAACCAATCGAGGCCAGCTGTACTCCACACCCCGTCCAATCACCCCAACTCACACACCACATGAACCGTCGCGACTTCTCTGCACACCTGATGGGCCTGGGGCTCGGTGCCACCGCCCTGTCGGCCAGCTTGCCCGCGCTGGCGCAGGAAAAGCCTGTCGAGGGCAAGCAATACGTGAAGCTGGGGTCGCCGGCGCCCGTGAGCGCTCCGGCCGGCAAGATCGAGGTCATCGAGTTCTTTTGGTACAACTGCCCGCACTGCGCCGCCTTCGAGCCCAACCTCGATGCCTGGCAGAAGAAGCTGCCCGCCGATGTGGCCTTCCGCCGCGTGCCGGTGGCCTTCCGCGAGATGTATGCGCCGCAGCAGCAGTTCTTCTACGCGATCGAAGCGTTGGGCAAGGTCGAGGCGCTGCACCGCAAGGTCTTCTATTCCATCCACAACGAGCGCCAGCCGCTGGAGAAGCCCGACCAGATGGTCGCCTTCATGGAAAAGAACGGCGTGCCGAAGGCGCAGTTCCTCGAGGTCTTCAACTCCTTCGCGGTGCAGACCAAGGCCAAGCAGGCGACCCGCCTGGCCGATGCCTACAAGATCGACGGCGTGCCCGCCATGGGCATCCACGGCAAGTTCTTCACCTCGGGCACCATCGCCGGCACGCCCGAGAAGGCCCTGATGGTCACCGACCACCTGCTGCAGACACTGCGCAAGGGCTGATCGGGCAGCCCACAAAAAAGGCCGCTGGGAAGCGGCTTTTTCCTCTGAAGGGGTGCAGGTTGCACCCCTTCTGTGGCTAGAATGGCCTGCAAGTTTCGTGCCGCCATAAGCCTCCATGACATCCCCCTTCCAGGTCCCCTTCACGCCGCGCCGCTGGTGGCTGGGTGCGCTGTTGCTGTGCAGCATGGTGCTGCCCGTCCAGGCCGAGAAGGCCGACCGCTACAAGAAGATGGAAGTCGAGTCCGACCAGCCCGGCAAGGTCGACCTGCAGAACCAGATCGTCGTCTTCAACGGCAACGTGGTGGTGAGCAAGGGCACCATGGTGATCAAGGCAGGCCGCATCGAGGTGCGCGAGACGCCCGACGGTTACCACCAGGCCACGGCAGTGGCCACGCCGGGCCAGCTCGCCACCTTCCGCCAGAAGCGCGAGGGGGTCGACGAATACATCGAGGGCGAGGCCGAGCGCCTGGAATACGACAGCAAGGCCGACACCATCCGCTTCATCAACAAGGCCTCGGTCCGGCGCCTGCGCGGCACGACGGTGGCCGACGAGGTGACCGGCGCCCTGATCACCTACGACAACACCGCCGAGCTCTTTACCGTGGCTGGCGGCGCCTCGGCCGCCACGCCCGGCAACCCCACCGGCCGCGTGCGCGCCGTGCTGTCGCCGCGCCAGGACAGCCCGGCCGCCGCCGAAGCGGCGTCGGCGGTGCCCCCGGGAGCACGGCGTTGAGCACGACGACCGACACCGCACCCGCAGACAACCGCAGCCAGCTCGAAGCCTCCGGGCTGCAGAAGACCTACGGCGCGCGCAAGGTGGTCAAGGACGTGCGCCTGGGCGTGCACAGCGGGGAGGTGGTGGGCCTGCTCGGCCCCAACGGCGCCGGCAAGACCACGAGCTTCTACATGATCGTGGGCCTGGTGCGGGCCGACGCCGGCCAGATCACCATCGACGGCCAGCGCATCGAGCGCCTGCCCATCCACCAGCGCTCCCGCATGGGGCTGTCCTACCTGCCGCAGGAGGCCTCGATCTTCCGCAAGCTGACGGTCGAGGAGAACATCCGCGCCGTGCTCGAACTGCAGCACGGGCCCGACGGCAAGCCCCTGCCCAAGGCGACCATCGACCAGCTCCTGGCCGGCCTGCTGAACGACCTCAGCATCGAGAAGCTGCGCGAAAGCCCGGCGCCGGCGCTGTCGGGCGGCGAGCGGCGCCGCGTGGAGATCGCCCGCGCCCTCGCCACGCAGCCGCGCTTCATCCTGCTCGACGAGCCCTTCGCCGGCGTCGACCCGATCGCGGTGCTGGAGATCCAGCGCATCATCGGCTTCCTCAAGGCACGCGGCATCGGCGTGCTGATCACCGACCACAACGTGCGCGAGACGCTGGGCATCTGCGACCGCGCCTACATCATCAGCGAGGGCCGGGTGTTGGCCGAGGGAACACCAACCGAGATCGTCGAGAACGCCGACGTCCGCAAGGTCTACCTCGGAGAACACTTCCGGATGTAGGGCATGAGCATGAAGCCGTCCCTGCAGGTTCGTCTCTCGCAGCACCTTGCGCTCACGCCGCAGCTGCAGCAGTCGATCCGGCTGCTGCAACTCTCGACGCTCGAACTTCACCAGGAAGTCGAGCAGATGCTGGAAGCCAACCCCTTCCTCGAAATGGAAGAGGACAGCACGCCGGCCTTCGAGCCGATGGCCGAGCGCCTGAGCGCGTCCGAGCAGGCCGGCGAACGCGAGAGCGAGCGCGCCACGGAAGTCGAGAGCAGCGGCAGCGACGACACCCCCGGGGTCGACAGCGTCGAGCTGGGCGCCACCGAGCGCGACGACTGGGAAAACGGCACCGAGCGCGACGACTTCGACGGCATCCGCGAGCAGCCGAGCGGCAGTTCGTCGAGCAGCAACGACGGCGACGACTTCGACCCGCACGAGCGCAACAGCGTCGGCGAGAGCCTGCAGGATCACCTGCACCGCCAGGTGCTGGGCATGCGCCTGTCGGGCGAAGACGCGGCGGCGGTGAAGGTGCTGATCGAGTCGCTCAACGACGACGGCTACCTCGACGACTCGCTCGAAGACATCGCCGCGAGCCTGGCCGGCGAGGACAACGAGGAAGAGCGCGAAGAACTGCTCGAGCGCCTGCGCTGCGCGCTCAAGTGGCTGCAGAACATGGAGCCGCTCGGCGTGGGCGCGCGCGACCTCGCCGAGTGCCTCACCCTGCAGCTGCGCGCCACGCCGCGCTGCGAGGCGCAGATGATCGCCATCCTCATCTGCAAGCAGCACCTGGAGCTGCTGGCCCGGCGCGACATGAAGAAGCTCATGGCCGCGACCGGCGCCGACGAAGACCTGATCAAGGACGCCCAGGCGCTCATCGTCGCCTGCGAGCCCAAGCCCGGCCGCCAGTTCGCGCGCGCCGAGGCCAACATCATCGTGCCCGACGTGATCGTGCAGAAGTCGGGCCGCAACTGGAAGGTCGTGCTCAACCCCGAGGTGATGCCGAAGCTGCGCATCAACGACCTCTACGCCCAGGCCATCCGAGGCAACCGCGGTGCGGGCGGCGCCAACGGCGCCTTGAGCTCGCGCCTGCAGGAAGCGCGCTGGTTCATGAAGAACATCCAGCAGCGCTTCGACACCATCCAGCGGGTCTCGCAGGCCATCGTCGAACGGCAGAAGAGCTTCTTCACCCACGGCGAGATCGCGATGAAGCCGCTGGTGCTGCGCGAGATCGCCGACGAGCTCGGCCTGCACGAGTCGACCATCTCGCGCGTGACCACGGCCAAGTACATGGCCACGATGTTCGGCACCTTCGAGCTCAAGTATTTCTTCGGCTCCTCGCTCAACACCGAGGCCGGCGGCAACGCGTCGAGCACCGCGGTGCGCGCACTCATCAAGCAGCTCGTGGCCGCCGAGGACACGTCCAAGCCGCTGTCGGACAGCCAGCTCTCGAAGATGCTGGAAGAGCAGGGCATCCAGGTGGCGCGCCGCACGGTCGCGAAATACCGCGAAGCGCTGCGCATCGCACCGGCCAACCTGCGGCGGGCGATGTAATGCCCCTGCCGCTCTTCCTGCCCTGCGCCGCCGGCGTCGAGCCGCTGCTGGCCGAGGAAGTGCAGCGCCTGTTGCCGGAGGCCCAGGTGCACCCCGCGCGCGGCGGCGTGGCGCTCGACGGCGGCCCCGACGAGGTGATGCGGCTCAACCTGGAGAGCCGTCTCGCGCAGCGCGTGCTCGCCGAAGTCGCGAGCGGCCCGTATCACCACGAAGACGATCTCTACGCGCTGGCGCGCGGCGTCGACTGGTCGCAGTGGCTCACGCCGCAGCACACCCTCAAGGTCGACTCCACCGCCCAGCGCAGCCCGCTCAAGAGCCTCAACTTCGCCAACCTGCGGGTGAAGGACGGCGTGTGCGACATGTTGCGCGAGGCCTTCGGCGAACGCCCGAGCGTGGACACGCACCGCCCCGACCTTCCCCTGGTGCTGCACCTGACCGACACACACGCGTCGCTCTACGTCGACACTTCCGGCGAGCCGCTCTTCAAGCGCGGCTGGCGCGAGGACAAGGGCGACGCCCCGCTGAAGGAAACACTGGCCGCGGCCATGCTCGCCGCCGCCGGCTGGCGCGGCACGCCCGAGACCGGCGGCGCGCTGCACGACCCCTGCTGCGGCTCGGGCACGGTCGCCATCGAGGCCGCGCAGATCGCCTGCGGCATTGCGCCCGGCCTGAAGCGCCGCTTCGCATTCGAGCGCCAGCTGCCGTTTGCCGACGCGGAGATGCGTGCGCAGTGGCAACGCCTGAAGTCGCAGGCGCAGTCGCGCATCCACCCGAGCGGGGTGCCGATCTTCGCGAGCGACGTGTCCTTCCGCATGGTCGACTTCGCACGCCGCAACGCGCAGCGGGCGGGCGTGGAGCAGGCCATCCAGTTCAACGGGGGAGACGCGCTGGAGCGGCCGGCGCCGTCCCTGCCCGAGGGACTGCCCGGCACACTGATGATCAACCCGCCCTATGGCGAGCGCATCGAAGTCTCGGGCAAGGCCGCCCGCCCATCGGCCGAGGACCGCGACACGCCGGCCGACTTCTTCCCGCGCCTGGCGGCGCACTGGAAGCGCGCCTACACCCAGCACCCCGCAGGCTGGACCGCCTGGGTGCTCAGCCCCGACATGAAGCTGCCGAGCGCGATGCGCCTGAAGGAATCGCGCCGCGTGCCGATGTGGAACGGCCCGATCGAGTGCCGGCTCTTCCGCTTCGACCTCGTCGCCGGCTCGGCACGCGCGAAGCTCACGCCGCCGGCGTGACGGCGGCCGTGCGGCGCTGGCGCGCCAGCCACACCAGCACCGCCGCCAGCACCGCGAGCGGCAGCAGCGTGCCGAGGTTCATCCAGGTCCAGCCGCCGGTCGTGACGAGCGCCCCCGAGCCGAAGGCGGTGACGGCCATCGTGAGGTAGACCCAGAAGTCCATCGCCGCCTGCGCGGTGGTGCGCTCCTCCGGCCGGTAGGCCTCGGTGAAGAGCGTGGTGCCGCCGACGTAGAGAAAATTCCAGCCGATGCCGAGCAGCAGCAGGGCGCTGGTGAAGTGCATCAGGTCCACGCCCGACAGGGCGATCGCCACGCAGGCGAGGTTGAGCACGAGGCCTGCCACCAGGATGGGCATCACGCCGTAGCGCTTGATCAGGCTGCCGGTGAAGAAGCTGGGCACGAACATGCCGAGCACGTGCCAGTTGAGCACCAGCGCCGCGCTCGCGAACGGGTGCTGGCACTGGGCCATCGCGATCGGCGTGGCGGTCATGAGCAGGCTCATCACGCCGTAGCCCAGCGCGCAGGCCGTCACCGCGGCGATGAACACCGGCTGGCGGGCGATCTCGCGCAGCGGGCGCCCGGGCCGCGCCGCGCTCGGCAGCGGCAGGGGCGGGAAGGGGATGAACGAGATCACCGCGAGCGAGAGCAGCGCCACCCCCACCAGCGCCGCGTAGGCGCCGGCAAACGGCACCGGCAGCACGTCGCGCGTGAGGCTCGCGAGCTGCGGCCCCACCACGCCCCCGAGGATGCCGCCCGCGAGCACCCACGAGATGGCCTTCTCCTTGAAGGCCGGCGTGACGAGTTCGGTCGCCGCGAAGCGGTACAGCCCGGCGCTCGCGTTGTAGTAGCCCGCGATCACCGTGCCCGCCACCAGCCACCAGAACTGGTGCTGCACCGCCGCCCAGGCGCACAGCGCCGTCGAGGCCATCGCCACCAGCAGGCTGACCTGGAACGCACGCCGGCGGCCCCAGGCGCGGTGATGGCGCGCCACGAGCCCGGTGAAGAGTGCACCGCCGGCCACGTAACCCATCACCGGCAGCGTGGCCAGCCACACGTTGGGGGCGAGCTGCAGGCCGACGAGGCCGTTGATCGCGATGAAGGTGACGTTGTTGATGAGCAGGAAGCCCTGGCACAGCGTGAGCCACAGGAGTGACGCGTTCATCGGGATCGGCTTTCGTTCAGGCCGAGCGCAGCGACAGGTGCGCCAGCACGGCCAGCGGCGCGGTGTCGGCACGCAGCACGCGCGGACCCAGGCCCACGCGCCGCAAGCCCGCGGCTTCGGCCGACTGCAGCTCGGCGTCGCTCAGCCCGCCCTCGGGGCCGCTCAGGAAGAGGGCCGCACCGATGGCGGGCAGCGCGGCCGTCGTGGCGCGCGGGTCGAGCACACAGGCCGCCACGCCCTCCCGCACGGGCCGGCTGGCGAGCCAGTCCTGCAGCGTGAGCACCGGCGCGATCTCGGGGACGCGCGTGCGGCCGCTCTGTTCGCAGGCGGCGACGGCCACCGCCTGCCAATGGGCCTGGCGCTTCTGGGCACGCTCGCCGGCCAGGCGCAGCACCGAACGTTCGCACACGAGCGGCTGCAGCGCCGACACGCCGAGCTCGGTGGCCTTCTCGACCAGTGCGTCCATGCGTTCGTTGGCCGGCATGCCGACCGCCAGCGTGACGTGCTGGGCCAGTTCGCGCTCCACCGGGTCACGGCCCAGCAGTTGCACGCTCACCTGGCTGCGCCCCATCTGCTGCACGCGGGCCGACCACTCGCCGCCCTCGCCATTGAAGAGGGTGAGCGCATCGCCGGGCTGCAGACGCAGCACCTGCACGTGCCGCGCCGGGCCGGGCGGCAGGTCGATCAGGGTGTCGGGGTGGAGGGCTTGGTCGACGAACACACGGGCAGGCATCCGTCGAGTGTGCCGCAAGCGGCAGGGTGCCGCCGCGGCGGCGGGTGTTCAACCGCCGCCGTAGAGCGCGCGGCGGGCCTTGTCGGCCGTGGCCACACCCTTGCGTTCGCGGATCTGCTCCAGCACGCGCTCGCCCACTGCGCGCAGCTCGTCGATGGTCGAGGCCTTTTCGACGGCCAGCGTCAGCGTGAAGCCACGCAGGCCGAGCTCGGCCGAGATGAGCTGCGTCAGGGTGGCGGTGAAGCGGCCATAGTCCATGTCGACCGGCTCGTCGAGCGACGGCGGCAGCGACATCGGCTGGGTCGCCGCACCGCCACGGTCCGACGACGAGGAGCGGCCGCTCGACGACGACGCCACCGGCGTGATGAGGTTCAGCGACTCCAGGTACTTGAAATCGTCAGGCTTGAGGCCGGCCACGTTGGCCAGGAGCATCTCTTCGGTCTTCACGCCGTCGATCAGCAGCAACAGGTTGCGCTGAAGGCGCTCTTTCACGAGGGCACGCGCCTGCACTTCGGCACGTCCTGCTTCGGTCTTGCTCCAGATCACTGACAACCTCCCGTGAACCGCATGGGTCGCTCCGTTGGCCCGGCCGGGTCGGCCAGAGCACGCAGTCGATATTGGGCGCCCTGGCGGGCGCGAGGTTCCGCATTAGAACCCGCACCGCCCCGAAATATTCACGATTTCCCGCAGCACGCGAAGGTATTGCGCGCCGCGGGGAGCGTTGAAGCTCAGGCCGCCTTGTCGCGCAGCTCGCGCCGCAGGATCTTGCCAACCGGCGTCTTGGGCAGCTCGTTGCGGAACTCCACCACCTTGGGCCGCTTGTAGCCGGTCATGTTGGCTTCGCAATAGGCACGCACGTCGGCTTCGGTGACGGACGGGTTGCTGCGCACGATGACGAGCTTCACCGCCTCGCCGGCCTTGGCGTCGGGCACCCCCACCGCGGCGCATTCGAGGATGCCCGGCATCTGCGTCACCACGTCTTCGACCTCGTTCGGGTAGACGTTGAAGCCGCTCACCAGGATCATGTCCTTCTTGCGGTCGACGATGCGGAAGTAGCCGCGGTCGTCGACCGTGCCGATGTCGCCGGTGCGGAAGAAGCCGTCGGCGGTCATCACCTTGGCGGTCTCGTCGGGACGCTGCCAGTAGCCGGCCATGACCTGCGGACCGCGGATGGCGATCTCGCCCGGCGTGCCGGGGGGCACCTCGTTGCCGTCGTCGTCGAGCAGCTTGAGCTCGGTGCCGGGCAACGGCAGGCCGATGGTGCCGGTGAACTTGTCGCTGTCGGTCGGGTTGCAGGTCGCGGTGGGCGAGGTTTCCGAGAGGCCGTAGCCTTCGACGATCGGGCAGCCGGTCTTCTCAAGCCAGAGCTTGGCCGTGGCCTGTTGCACGGCCATGCCGCCGCCCACCGAGATCTTGAGGTGGCTCCAGTCGACCTTGTTGAAGTCGGGATGGTTGGCCATGGCCATGAAGAGCGTGTTGACGGCCGGCAGGCTGTGCACCTTCTCGCGCGACAGGTCCTTGAACACCGCGGGGATGTCGCGCGGGTTGGGGATCAGGATGTTGCAGCCACCCATGCGCATGCCCAGCATCATGTTCGAGGTGAAACCGAAGATGTGGTACAGCGGCAGCGCTGCCACCGTCGTGATCTGCTCGCCGGGGGGCATCTTCTTCAGCGCGGGCTGGTACCAGGCCTCGCACTGCAGCGTGTTGGCCACGAGGTTGCGGTGCAGGAGCACCGCGCCCTTGCTGACGCCGGTGGTGCCGCCGGTGTACTGCAGCACCGCGATGTCGGTGGGCTTGGTGTCGGGCGCGCGGTAGGCCGCCTTGCGGCCGGCGGCGATGGCGTCGTTGTAGCGCACGGCGCCGGGCAGCGTGAACGCCGGCACCATCTTCTTCACGTTGCGCACGACGTAGTTGACGATCAGGCCCTTGAGGCCAAGCATGTCGCCCATCGAGGTCAGGATGACCTTCTTGGTCGGCACGGCGGCGTAGCAGGCCTGCAGCGTGGCCGCGAAGTTCTCGATGATGACGATGGCCTTGGCGCCCGAGTCCTTCAGCTGGTGCTCGAGTTCGCGCGGCGTGTAGAGCGGGTTCACGTTCACCACCACCAGGCCCGCGCGGATGATCGCGGCCACGGCCACCGGGTACTGCGGCACGTTGGGCATCATGATGGCGACGCGGTCGCCCTTCTCCAGGCCCTGCGACTGCAGGTAGGCCGCCAGCGCGCGCGACTGCTCGTCGATCTGGGCGAAGGTGAAGCCCTTGCCGAGGAACTTGTAGGCGGTGGCGTTCGCGTGTTTCTTGAACGCCTCCTCGATCAGGTCGAGCAGCGAGTTGTACTGGCCGAAGTTGATCTGCTCAGGCACGGCGGCCGGGTACTGCTTGAGCCAAGGCTTTTCCATTTTTGATTTCTCCGAGAAGAGAGAGTCCGAGAAGGCGGTCTGCATGAAGCGGGCGATTCTGACGCTGAACTGACGCCGGCTCCATCAGGGGTTTCGAGCGAACGGTCGTTCTTTTCTGGTGCATCGCCTCTAGAAGAGGCCCGAAAACGATTCGGCCCAGCCCCCATCGGCGGGGGCTGGGCCGAGAACTGCGTCACGAACGGCGGAGGCCCGTCGAGCGTCTACTCCACCGCCTTCACCATGTCTTCCACGACCTTCTTGGCATCGCCGAAGACCATCATGGTCTTGTCCATGTAGAAGAGCTCGTTGTCCAGGCCGGCATAGCCCGCCGCCATGG
>DASWSY010000047.1:0-21575 GCA_036402415.1 Rhizobacter sp.
TAGCCGAAGGTGATCTGTGCACCCCGGCTCCAGTGCTCCACCCGCCCGTCGAGCGAGAGCACCATGCAGGCATCGGGAAGCTCCTGCGCAAACAAGGTGGCGGCATCGAAGTGGGTGTCGGCGGCCGCGGCGTCCATGCAAAAAAGGTGGGTGGGATGGCGTTCGAACCATTGGAGCACCGCGAGATGCGCCACGCACCTGTCATACCTTGCATGGGTAGGGTCATCGCCCCGTGCCGCGGCAGCGCCGTCGCGGCAGTGCTAACTCGAGCAGGGCAATTCAGGCCGCAGGCGCCGGCGCCGGAACGAGCAGGCGCTCCAGCAGGTCGCGCACGCTGCGGATCTGCGAACCGAAGGGCAGCGCGCCCACGCCGCGGAAGAAGAGCCCCTTCTTCGTATCACCGCGCAGGGCGGCGCCGAGCTGGTGGTCGATGCAGAACTGCCCCCAGCCCGGCGTGCCGTCGCGCAGCCCGCACTGCGCCAGGCAATCGAACGCCTTCGTGCAGCGGGTGCGCGCATGGGCCACGCGCTGCAGGCGCTCCTCGATCCTGAGGTAGGCGCGCAGCCAGGGTGTGCCCACGGCGCGTGCGGGCAGGCCGGCCACGCTGGTGAACTCGACCATGTCGTCGTCTCGCGCTTCGGCGAGCACGCGCTTGAACCCGGGGTCGGCGTCGCATTCCTCGGTCACTGCGAACGGGGTGCCGAGCTGCACGCCTGCCGCGCCCAGGCCCTGCAGGCGCACGATGTCGTCGTGGCTGCGCACGCCGCCGGCGGCAATGAGCGGCACCTCGCGTTCCAGGCCGGCCGAGCGCAGGAACTCGCGGGCCTGCGGAAGCACGTTCTCGAAATCGAAGCGGGGGTCCTGCAGGTCGGCGACCCTGGCGGCCCCGAGGTGGCCGCCCGCCAGGCGCGGGTGCTCGATCACGATGGCATCGGGCACGCGCTTCTTGCGCTCCCACTTGCGCACGATGAGCTGCACGCCGCGCGCATCCGACAGGATGGGAATGAGCAGCGCACGCGGGTGGTCCTGTGCGAGCTCGGGCAGGTCGAGCGGCAGGCCGGCACCGACGACCACCGCATCGATGCCGCATTCGAGCGCGCGCCGCACCGAGGCGGCATATTCGCTGACCGCACGCATCACGTTGATCGCGACGAGCCCGCGCCCGAGCGAATGCTCGCGGGCGGCGCGGATCTCGCGCGCCAGCGCTTCGAGGTTGGCCGCGTCGATGCAGGCCTTGGCCTCCTGCTCGCGGCCGACCTGCGCGGCCAGGCCCTGCGTGCGCGCCATCAGGTCGGGGTGGTGGCGCCGCAGGTCGACCGACGAGATCGTGCCCACGCCTCCCAGGGCCGCCACGGCACCGGCCAGGCGGTGGGCGGAGATGCCGACGCCCATGCCGCCCTGCACCACCGGGAGCAGCGTCTTGCCCGCCAACCTGAGAGGCGAGAGCCCGCCGCGGTGCAGGGCCGGGACGAGGAGCGGGTCGATGTGGGGTAGCGATGGAGCAGGCGCAGTCATCAAACGAGGCTAGCGGGCGCGCCGCCCGGCCGCCTTGCGGTGCGTCAATGCCGGTTCAGATGCGGGCCGCGGCCCGCCGGCCACGCAGGGGTCAGCGGGTAAGCCCTGAGCGCCCTGCTGCGCAGGTCACGAACCGAGGCCCTATGCTCGCGCCCAGAGCCCATCCTCACGCCTTCATGCCCGGTCGAAAAACGCCCGCCGAACCCGCCACCCGCGCCCGGCGCATGTCGCCAGAAGCGCGGCGCGAACAGATCCTCGACAGCGCCGTCGCCTACATCGTGGAGCGCGGCCTGTCGACCTTCACCCTGGAAAACGTGGCACAGCAGGCGGGCGTGAGCAAGCCGCTGGTCTACAAGTACTTCACGCGCCGCGAAGACATGCTCAAGGCCGTGCTGGAGCGTGAGTACGTCTATCTCGGCCGCCACAAGCTCGACGTGCTGCCCGACGACGTGCCGATGGAGCCGCTGATCCGCGCCTCCAACCGCAACGCCTTCAACTACCTCTACGAACGCGGCCCCGTCATGCGGCTGCTGGCCAGCGACCGCAGCGTGGCCGAGCTCGTGCACCAGCGCGAGCGCAACGAGCGCACTGCCATCACCGAACACTTCATCAAGCGCCTGATGAAGACCTACGGCGTGCCGAAGGAGGTGGCCTTCATCTGCACCGTGATGACGGTCAACGCGCCCATCCTGTCGTCGCGCACGCTCAAGCGCGCCGGCATCAGCGCCGAGCAGGCTGCGCAAGTCTGGAGCGATTTCGCGATGGGCGGCTGGCACGCGCTGCAGGCGCAGCATGCGCCGGCGAAGGCCCGGCCCGCCGTCCGCAAGACGGCCAAGACTGCCGTCAAGGCGACCCCGGCGGCCAAGCGCAAACCCCGCCACGCCTGAACCGGGCAAGACCCCGATCAACCCCGGGTTGCCCCGGTCGTGTGTTATTACACGATCGTTATACTAATTTCCAGCCCTGCACGGCTGCTTCATTCGCCACCCGTTTCAACGCAGGGCGCAAGGAGACCCCCGATGACCTACGCCGCCCACCGCGTCTGCCACGACGCCGACAGCCACATCATGGAGACGGTCGACTGGATCGCCCGCCACACCGACCCCGAGCTGCGCGACAGGATGCCGCCACTGAACCTGTCGAAGTCGGCAACCAGCAGCTACGAGTTCATCCACCAGGAAGTCGAGAAGCAGAAGGAGCGTGCCGCGCGTGGCGAGCAGCCGAACGACGTGGTGCACGGGCTCAAGGGCTGGCGCGCACCGGGCGCCTTCGATGCGGCGGAACGCAAGGCTGCGCTCGACGACCTCGGCTTCCATCGCCAACTGGTCTTCTCGACCTTCTCCGCCGGCCAGTACCTGCATCACGAGGACCTGGACGTGCGCTACGGCGGCATCCGGGCGCACAACCGCGCCATGGCCGAGTTCTGCGCCGGCGACGAGCGCCTGATCGCCGTGGGCCAGCTCTCGCTCGCCGACCCGGTGCGCTGCGTCGCGGAGATGCAGGAAGGCGTGCGCCTGGGCTGCGGTGCCTTCTGGATCCCCGGCATGCCGGCGGGCGACAAGTCGCCGGGCCATCCCGACATGGACATCGTCTGGCAGGCCTTCTGCGACCTGCGCGTGCCCTTCATGCTGCACGTGGGGCCCAACAGCAAGACCAAGATCGCCGAGTACGAGAACAACGGCCTGCCGAAGCCAAAGGACATCACCGGCGCCGAAGACGGCGAGAACCTGCGCGTGCGCGACTTCATGGTGCTCGCCATCGGGCCGCAGCAGTTCCTGACATCGCTCGTCTTCGACGGTGTGTTCGAGCGCTTCCCCAGGCTGCGGGGCGGTGTGATCGAGCTCGGCGCGGGCTGGGTGCCCGAGTACCTGCGCATGCTGGATCTCTCTCAGCGCATCTTCAGGAAGGGCGACCCGACGCTCGCCGCCATGCCGATGAAGCCGTCCGACTACATCCGCCGCGCGGTGAAGTTCACGCCCTTCCCCGGCGAAGACGTCGGGCGCATGATCCGTGACGCGGGGCCAGAGCTTTTCCTCTTCTCCAGCGACTACCCTCACCCCGAGGGCACCAACGACCCCATCGGCCGCTTCGAGCGCAGCTTCACCGACATCAGCGAGGACGCGAAAGAAATGTTCTACCGCACCAATTTCGAAAACATGATGGCGGTGCCCGCATGAGCCATGCATCGACCGGCCTCGACTCCGATCGCCTCGGCCTCATCACCGAGCACCTCGACAAGCACTACATCAAGCCCGGCAAGCTGCCCGGCTGCCAGACGCTCGTGGCCCGCCGCGGCAAGATCGCCTACCAGAGCGCTCTCGGCCTGATGGACCGCGAGCGAGACAAGCCGCTGCGCGACGACACCATCTTCCGCATCTACTCGATGACCAAGCCGATCACCTCGGTCGCGCTGATGCAGCTCTACGAAAAAGGCCACTTCCAGCTCAACGACCCGGTGTGGAAGGTGATCCCCGAGTGGAAGAAGCAGCGCGTGTGGGTCTCGGGCTCGGGCCCGACGATGCAGACCAAGGCACCCGACCGGCCGCTCACCTTCCGCCACATCCTCAACCACAGCGGCGGCATCACCTACGGCGGCGGGCCGCTGGCCATTCCCGGCGCCACGCTGCACCCGGTCGACCAGGTCTACGGCGACCTCGGCCTCACCCGCGGCGCGCGGCAGGACCTCGAGAGCTTCGTGAAGAAGCTCGGCCAGGTGCCGCTGCGCTTCGAGCCGGGCGAGCGCTGGATGTATTCCTTCAGCACCGACGTCTGTGGCTACCTGGTGCAGGCGATCTCTGGCATGCCCTTCGAGGACTACCTGCAAGAGCACGTCTTCGGCCCGCTGGGCATGGAGGACACGGCCTTCCAGATCGCACCCCAGAAGGTCGGGCGCTTCGCCGCCAACTACGTGCGCCGCGAAGACAAGACGCTTGCGGTGATGGACGACCCGCTCGACAGCAGCTATGCGAAGCCACCGGTCTTCGTGTCGGGCGGCGGCGGGCTGGTCAGCACCATGGCCGACTACCACCGCTTCTGCGAGATGCTGCGCCGCGGTGGTGAGCTCGACGGCGCGCGCATCATCGGCCCGCGCACGCTGCGTCTCATGACGCAGAACCACCTGGCCGGCGGCAAGGACCTCACGCAGATGGCCATCGGCAGCTTCTCCGAGACCGCCAACGAGGGCATCGGCTTCGGCCTGGGCTTCGCCACCACGCTCGGCGAAGTGGCGGCCGCGAGCTACGGCCCTGGCGACTTCTACTGGGGCGGCATGGCCTCCACCCTCTTCTGGGTCGACCCGCATGAAGACCTGGTGGTTATCTTCATGACCCAGCTCGTGCCCTCGGGCACCTTCAACATCCGCGGACAGTTGAAGAACCTCGTCTACTCGGCCATCGTGGACTGAGCGGCCCGCGAATTGACCCCGATCAAGCGTCGGGGTATGCGCAGGGCTGTACCGTCGGGCCTCATCTCCACCACGCGAGGCCCCACCATGAAGATCCTCCTGGCCGTCGACGGCAGCCCCTACACCAAGCGCATGCTGGCCTACCTGGCGGCGCATCCCGAGTTGCTGGGCAGCTCGCGCGAGTTCACCGCGCTCACCGTCGTCACGCCCGTGCCGCCTCACGTCACGGGCTACATCGACCGCGCGTCGCTCCAGCGCTACTACGACGACCAGGCCGAAGAGGCGCTGAAGGTCGTGCGCGACGTGGTCGCCGAGCACCAATGGAAACCCAGCTTCCTCACCAAGGTCGGCCACCCGGCCGACGTGATCGCGGCCACCGCCAAGGAGGGTGGCTACGAGCTGCTGGTGATGGGCTCGCACGGCCAGTCGCCGCTCAGCTCGCTCGTGATGGGCTCGGTCACCTCGCGCGTGCTCGCGCACTGCACGACCCCGCTGCTCATCGTGCGCTGACATCACCGAAAGGCTCGCCATGGCTTCGATCAAGCACATCCTGCTGCATCTCGACGGCTCGCCGCGCTGCACCGTGCGGATGCAGGTGGCGCGGCAGCTCGCGGCTGCCCACGAGGCACGCGTCACCGGCCTCTTCGCCGTGACCTCGGGCTTCGCGGAGATGCCTTTCACCGCGGCCGAAAGCTCGCAGGCCGGCGCCTTCGTGCTCAAGCTCGATGCCGAGCGCCGCGAACGTGCGCTGGCAGCCTTCGACCGCTTCGCGAAGGAGCCCGGCCCGCGCATCGACTGGCGCGAGCTCGGCGCCGAGCCGCCGATCTGGGGCGTGGCCCAGGCCGCCTTCTGTGCCGACCTGCTGGTGCTCGGGCAGCACGAACCCGGCTCGCCCTCGGCGCGCGACGTGCCGGCCGACTTCGTCGAATCGGTGGTGGTCGACAGCGGCAAGCCCGCGCTGGTCGTGCCCTACGCTGGCGAGATCGCCAGCATCGGCCAGAACGTGCTCGTTGCCTGGAACGCGAGCCGCGAATCGGCCCGTGCCCTCTCGGCCGCCCTGCCCCTGCTCGCCCGCGCGAAGGAGGTGCACGTGGTGAGCTGGAACGAGCCGCAGGCCGCGGCCCAGGCCGCCGCAGACCGTGCCCAGCTCGAGCAGTACCTCGCAAGCCACGGCGTCGCGGCCACCCTGCACTGGTACGGCGACGGCCCCGGCCAGCCCGGCGAGCGGCTGCTGTCGCTCAGCACCGACCTCGGCAGCGACCTGCTCGTGATGGGCTGCTACGGCCACAGCCGCGCACGCGAACTGGTGCTGGGGGGCGCCTCGCGCACGGTGCTGCGCTCGATGACGGTGCCGGTGCTGCTCGCCCACTGAAGGCGCCGCGCGCGGCGACGTCGAGTCATGCGCAACCTGCTGGTCCACCTCGACGCCTCGCCCGCCTGCGCCGTGCGCCTGCGGCTGGCGCGGCAGCTCGCGCTGCGCCACGGATCGCAGGTGCACGCCCTCTTCGCCGTCACCGTGGGCAGCGCCGAGCTGCCCTCGTCCTTTTCGGCGCACGTGCTGGCCGAAGCCGCGCAGGGCGACATCGACGGCCGCCAGCACGCACGCGCCGCCGTCGACAAGGTGGTGGCGATGGGCGGCCCCGGGGTGGCGTGGACCGAGACCACCATCGAATCGCCACTCGCCGCACTCACCCACCGCGCGCTTTTCGCCGACCTGCTGGTGCTGGGCAAGCACAACCCGCACGGCCCGCGCACCGACCAGCTTCCAGCCAACTTCGCCGAAACCGTGGTGGTACACAGCGGCAGGCCTGCGCTCGTGGTGCCCGACGACCTGCCCGCGGGCGAACCGGGCCGCCGCATCGTCATCGCCTGGAAGCCCTCGCGCGAATCGGCCCGCGCCGTCGCGGCGGCGCTTGCGCTGCTGCGGGCAGCCGACGCGGTGCACGTGCTGATGTGGGACGAAGGCCGGGACGACCGCTCCGGCCCGTCGCCGTGCGCGCTCGACGCGCTGCTGCGTTCACATGGCGTGCAGGCCGAGATCCACCGGCTCGGCGCCGCCCCCACGCGCATCGGCGAGGCCATCCTCGCGCAGACCCGTGCCCTGCGTGGCGACCTGCTCGTGATGGGCTGCTACGGCCACAGCCGTGCGCGCGAACTGGTGCTGGGCGGCGCGTCGCGCTCGGTGCTCAGGCAGGTGCCGCTGCCGGTGCTGGTGGCGCACTGAGCGCCCATGCGGGGTCTATCGCGTCGCGTGGAACTGCAGCACCCGGCGCTGGTCCTCGCTCAGCCAGCAGGCATGCGCCGCCGGCCCGGAAAACACGCCGAACGCGGTCTTCGCGTCGATGGTGAGGTCGTAGCGGTGGGTGGCGATCGGCTTGCCGGCGTACTGGATGACCTCGCTGCGCCGCTCGCCGACCGGCTGGATGCGCGCCGTCTCGGGCTCGGGCGAGTTCGCCATCCTGCGTGCCGCCGCGGCGCACAGCTCGTAGCCCGAGAGGCCTGCCGGGCCATCGGGCGTGGCAGGCGACGCCGACGGCCTGGCGACGGCGTCGGGGGCGCATGGCGTCTGGCTGAAGGTGCTGCCGCACTTGTACATCTGGGCCGATGCAAGGCCCGCGGAACCAGCGATGACCGCGAAGATGCCGGCTTGGATCAAGGGCTTCAGTGTCATGGGCTTGCGCGCTCCGTGCGGATGGCGCGTCAGCAGCGCCAGGCCGTGCCGGACAGTGTGCCAGACGCGCTTGGCTTCGGGCCGGTGCGCGCGTAAGCTCCTCCACGAATGCCCAAGGAGAAACGCATGAGAGTTCTGCTGCCGGTGGATGGTTCGGAGCACTCGCTCGATGCGGTGCGCCACGTGATCGCGCTCGCACGCAGCGGGCTCGATGTCGACGTCGTGCTCGTCAACGTGCAGGAGCCGACGTATCTCTACGAAATGGTGCTCGCCCCGAGCGCCGACGTGCTCGAGCGCGTCAGCGGCGCCGCCGGCCACCACTCGCTCGAAGCCGCCGAAGACCTGCTGCGCCAGGCCGACGTGCGCTTCGAGAAGGAACTGCTCAGCGGCGACCCGGCCCCCACCATCGTCGAGGCCGGAGAGCGCTTCGATTGCGATGCGGTGGTCATGGGCGCCCGCGGCCGCGGCCTGGTGCGCGGCGCCCTGCTCGGCTCGGTGTCTCAGCGCGTGCTGCACGACTCGCCCGTGCCCGTCACCATCGTCAAGACCGGACAGGCGCACTGGGTGCAGCCTGCCGACGCAGACGACGCGCCCGCTGGCTGAGGCGGCTCAGTGCAGTGCCGCCTCGGTGCGGTACAGCATGTCCGACCACTGCTTGCCCATCTCCATCCAGCGGTTCCAGGCCTGGGTGGCTTCGGCGCTGCCGATCGGCTCGGGCGTGGTGTCGGTCGAGGGGGCAGGCCGTGCTGGCGCCGCGGCACTCGCGGCCACGCGCCCGAA
Source organism: Rhizobacter sp. (assembly GCA_036402415.1). Taxonomy (GTDB): domain Bacteria; phylum Pseudomonadota; class Gammaproteobacteria; order Burkholderiales; family Burkholderiaceae_C; genus Rhizobacter. The sequence goes on from DASWSY010000047.1 coordinate 8,370, forward strand.
CTGGCCTGCCGCACGGGTGAGCTGCTCCAGCGCCTCGGCCTGAGCGGCGGTGCAGATCGTGGCCATGCGCTGCCAGTACTGGCTGGCGCTCTCCAGGTCGTCGCGCAACAGGTCGGCCTGTGCGCGCAGCAGCTCCGAAGGGTTGGCGGCTGACGCGACATCCGCACGGGCCCTGTCGTGCCGCCTGCGCGCGAGCTGCGCGGCTTCGAGCTGGCACTGGCGCAGTTCCTCCGCGCGTTTGAGCACGGTGTCGGCGAGCGTCATCAGCGATTGCATCTGCTCCTGCGCAAGCGCGAAGCCGGTCGACTCGGCCGTTGCCATCAGGGGAAGGGATGCCGCCTGCGTCGCGCCTGCGCGCGCCGAGGCCTTCGGGTTCCTGCTTGCCATGGACGTCTCCTCATAGCTGCGGCAAACCTGCATTGAAGCGCGCAGCGAGCGGTTTGCCGCAATGCCCCTGTGGCCGTCGCACGTATCGCAGTGCAGCAGAGGTGCTGCTTGTCGACGCGCGCATCAGCGGCTATGTTCATGGCTCGGGCTCGCGCCCGGAGCCGCATCTGAATGAGACTTGATCGTTCTCAACAAAACTCACCGCGCATGCCTTCAAGCTGTCGGTAGTCACGGAGGCGATGCGCTCCATGGAGACACGCATGACCAGCCGAAGCAAGGATCCTCTCCCGCGTCCGGCCGAACCGGACATGATCCTCCTGGCCCTGTTCCAGAGCCGCTTGCGAGAGCGCTCGCTCTATCTTGGCGAAGAGATCCGCGCGCAACGCAGCCGGCTGTCCGCACACGCCCAGCGCTCGCGCATGGACGACGGCGGCAAACCCGACGACGGCACGCTCGCCCGCATCGCGCGCGCCGAACAGGCCCTCGCTGCCGTGAAGCAGGCGCAGGACCGCATCGGCCGCGGCCGCTATGGCCTGTGCGACGAGTGCCAGTCGCCCATCGGCTGGGACGACCTGCTCGACGCGCCCGAGCAAACGGTGTGCCGCTCCTGCAGCCGCTTCGGCGATTTCGAGGACCTCGCCACCACCGCGTGACGCACGCGGGCACCGCTCCCACCCAAAGCACCCACTGCGTGTGAGCTCTTTCGCGAGCAGGCGCGGTGCTGAACGGAAGATGCCCCGAGCATCCCAGCCGAGTTCTCCGAAGAATCACGCCCAGCACACATCGGGCGAGCGGGACGCCATTCAGGGAAACAGCCCGAACGGAGTGCTGAAGCGTGCCCCTGCCCGAAGAACAGCTCGCGCGGATCTTTCCCGGTGACAGCGAGATGTCGCGCCGGATGCGCGCTTTCGACTGGTCGACGAGCGACCTCGGCCCGCCCGAGACCTGGCCGCAGAACCTGCGCACCGCGCTCGCCCTGTGCCTCACCTCGCGCTTTCCCATCATCATGTGGTGGGGGCCGCGGCTCACGGTGCTCTACAACGACGCCTACATCTCCTTCCTGGGCGACGCCAAGCACCCGCGCTTCCTGGGCCGGCCCGGCCAGGAATGCTGGAACGAGCTGTGGGGCACCATCGGCCCGATGCTGCAGGGGGTCATGCGCACCGGCGAGGCCACCTGGTCGGAAGACGTGCAGTTCTTCTTCGCCCGCCATCTGCCGCGCGAAGAGGTCTATGTGCGCTTCACCTACGGCCCCATCCTCTCGACCGACGGCACGCGCATCGATGGCGTCTTCACGCCCTGCACCGAGACCACCGAGCAGGTGATCGGCGCGCGCCGCCTGGAAACCCTGCGCAAGCTCGGCATGAAGGACACCCAGGTGCGCAGCGTCGAAGGCGCGTGCCAGCAGGCCACGAGGGTGCTGGCGGAGAACCCGCACGACCTGCCCTTCGCCGCCGTCTACCTGCTGGAGGACGGCCACGCACGCCTGGTCGCCTCGACCTGCGACGTGCAGGCGTCGGTGGTCCCGCCGAGGGTGTCGCTCGCCGGCCCGGGCGACCGGCCCTGGCGGCTGGCCGAGGTGGCACGCACGCACGAGGCGGTGGAGATCGCCGACCTGGGCACGCTCAGCCTGCCCGGCGGCCCCGAAGGCGAGCCCGCCCGCCGCGCGCTGTTGCTGCCCATCCGTACTGCGTCCGACGACGTGGCCGGCGTGCTCATCGCCGCGGTGAGCCCGCAGCGCCCGCTCGACACCGGCTACCGCACCTTCTTCGAACTGGTGGCGCGTCACATCGGCACCACGATCGCGGACGCCCGTGCCTCGGAATACGAGCGTGCGCGCGCCGAAGCGCTGGCGCAGCTCGACCGCGCCAAGACCGAGTTCTTCAGCAACGTGAGCCACGAGTTCCGCACGCCCCTCACGCTCATGCTGGGCCCTCTGGAGGAGGCCCTGCCCCACGCACCCGCGCCCATGCGCGACCTGCTGCACGTCGTGCAACGCAATGGCGAGCGCCTGCACAAGCTCGTGAACACGCTGCTCGACTTCGCCCGCATCGAGGCGGGCCGCGTCCAGGCGCGCTACCAGCAGACCGACGTGGCCGACCTCACCGCCGACCTGGCTAGCAGCTTCCGCGCCGCATGCGAGCGTGCCGGACTGCAGCTCCAGGTGCGCATTCCGGCCGAGCCGGTCTGGGCCTGGGTCGACCGCGACATGTGGGAAAAAGTGGTGCTCAACCTGCTTTCCAACGCAGTCAAGTTCACGCTGGCCGGGGAGATCGTGGTGTCGATGATCGATGCGGGCGACGACGGCCTGTGGCTGCGCGTCGCCGACACCGGCGTGGGCATCCCCAAGGAATCACAGGCGCTCGTCTTCGAGCGGTTTCACCGGCTCCAGGAACGGCGCGGACGCAGCCACGAAGGCAGTGGCATCGGCCTGGCGCTGGTGCACGAACTGGTGAAGCTGCACGGCGGACGCATCGAGGTCGAGAGCGAGGTCGACCGCGGCACCACCTTCACCGTCAAGCTGCCGCTCGGCTTCGAGCACCTGCCGCATGACCAGGTCGTGCGATCGCCGGACGCCGCCGTCACGCCCGCACATTCGCGCCCCTACGTGCAGGAAGCCATGAGCTGGCTGCCGGCGCCGCCCGACGCCCCGGGCGCCCAGGCATCGCTGCCGGGGCTCAAGCGCCCACGTGTGCTCGTGGCCGACGACAACGCGGACCTGCGGCACTACGTGCAGCGCCTGCTCGAGCCCGAGCACGACGTGGCCGTGGCGCACGACGGCGTCGAGGCGCTTTCCATGGCACGCGAGACGCGGCCGGACCTGATCGTCACCGACGCGATGATGCCCCGGCTCGACGGCTTCGGCCTGATGCGCGCGCTGCGCGACGACGAGTCGCTTCGGGCGGTGCCCGTGCTGATGCTCTCGGCACGCGCCGGCGAAGAGGCGCGCATCGAAGGACGGGAGGCCGGCGCGAGCGACTACCTCGCCAAGCCCTTCAGCGCCCGCGAGCTCAAGAGCCGCGTGGCCAACCTGCTGGCCGGCGAGGCCATCCGCGGCCAGGCGCTTGCCAGCCTGCGCGAGCGCAGCGGGCAGGTCGCCGCGCTGCTCGACCACGTGCCGGTGGGTGCGTTGCTGGTCGACGCGGACTTCCGCATCCAGCAGGCCAACCCGATGGCGCTGCCGGTGTTCAGCAACGTCGAGGGCGGCATCGCCGGCCAGGACTTCGCCGAGGTGATGCACCTGATCTGGAGCGAGCACGTCGCCGACAAGGTGGTGGGCATCTTCCGGCACACGCTCGCCACCGGGGAACCCTACGCGGTGGCCGAAACCGCCGAGCGCCGGCGCGACCGCGGCGTGGTCGAGTATTACGAGTGGCGGGTGGACCGCATCCCCATGCCCGACGGCCGGCATGGCCTGGTCTGCTACTTCCGCGACATCTCGCGCCAGGTGCTCGCACGCAAGGAGCTGGAAGCCAGCCACGCGGCGCTGCGCGATGCCGACGAGCGCAAGAGCGCCTTCATCGCCACGCTGTCGCACGAGCTGCGCAACCCGCTCGCGCCGCTGCGCAACGGGCTGGAGATCCTGCGCCGGGTGGAGGACGGCCCCACTCAGGAGCGCGTGCGCTCGATGATGGACCGCCAGCTCACGCACATGGTCCGCCTGATCGACGACCTGCTCGACGTGAGCCGCATCAGCCGCGGCAAGGTGGAGCTGCAGCGCACGCGCGTGGGCCTGGCCCAGGTGCTGCAACATGCACTCGAAGCGAGCCGGCCCTTCATCGAGCAGGCCGGCCTGGCGCTGCGGGTGTCGCTGCCGCGCGATCCCATCACCGTGGATGCCGACCTCACGCGGCTGGCGCAGGTGTTCATCAACCTGCTCAACAACGCCGCCAAGTTCACCCCGCGCGGCGGCACGGTCACCGTGCGCGCCGAACGACGCGCCGGACAGGCCTGCGTGCACATCGCCGACACCGGGATCGGCATCGACCCCACGCTGCAGAAGGACGTGTTCGACATGTTCACGCAGGTGCACCGCACGCAGGGCGGTCTGGGCATCGGGCTGGCGCTCGCCCGCGGGCTCGCGCAGATGCACGGCGGCAGCATCACGCTGCGCAGCGCCGGTCGCGGCCAGGGCAGCGAGTTCACGGTCAGCGTGCCCATCGTCGAATCGCGGCACGAAGACGCGGCCGCGGCGACACCCGCGTCGGTGGCCACGCCGGCGCAGCAGCGGCGCGTGCTGGTGGCCGACGACAACCGCGACTCGGCGCGCAGCCTCGGGCTCATCCTCGAGATGCAGGGCCACCACGCGATGATCGCCTTCGACGGCGAGGAAGCGATGACGCTGGCCGCGCGCTTTCGCCCGGACGTGATGCTGCTCGACATCGGCATGCCCAAGCTCGACGGCTACGAGGTGGCCCGCGCGGTGCGCGCCACCGACTGGGGACACGACGTGACGCTGATCGCGCTCACCGGCTGGGGCCAGGCCGAAGATCGGCGCAAGACGCACGCGGTGGGCTTCGACCACCACCTGCTCAAGCCGGTCGACACGCAGCTCGTGGAGCAGCTCCTGCGCGACGCGCCGCCCTCGCAGTGGCCGCCGCTCGACGAGCCGGGCGCGCCACCGCCCGGCCATGGCGATCAGGCCGCGCGCAAGGGCAGCTCGTTCACGTCGTAGACGACGGGCAGGCCGAGCTCGCGGGCGCGGGCGACGTCCATGTCGGCCCCGCGCGAGGCGCCGGGCAGGCGCAGCACCGCATCGCAGCGCTCGATCAGCCGCTGCGCCACCGGGTACTGGTAGGCCTGGAAGACCTCGTCGCCATGCTCCTTCCCGCCGGCGGAATGGATGATGGGCAGCGCCATCCACTCGCCGATCAGCGGCAGGTGGCCGCGCTCGTAGATCGGCAGGGCGTGGCGCTCGAGCGCCGCCCGGTTGGCGGCAATGCGCGACGGGTCGCCATCGGTGCCCGACATGTAGGGGCCTGCGATCAGGACAAGCCACGGGCGAGTGGCGGATGAGGGCGTGGATGAGGGGGCGAGTCGGTGCTGCGTCATGGCATCTCCAGGTGGTTTCGTGCAACTTCGTGCAATCATAGGCAACCCCGTGCAGCCGTGCAAGCCCCTCGCGGGCTGCGACGAGAATCGGCCTCATGCTCACCGTGCAACGCAAGCAGCTCATCCTCCAGCGCCTGTCGGCCGACGGCCAGCTCATCGCCAAGGACCTCGCGCAGGAGCTCGGCACCTCGGAAGACACCATCCGCCGCGACCTGCGCGAGCTGGCCCAGGCCGGCAAGCTGCAGCGCGTGCACGGCGGCGCCCTGCCCGCCTCGGTGGCGGTGGGCGACCTCAAGGTGCGCGAGCAGGTGTCGATCGACGAGAAGGTGGTGCTCGGGCGCCTGGGCGCGTCGATGATCCAGCCGGGCCAGGTGGTCATGCTCGACGGTGGCACGACGGCGCTGCAGGTGGCCCGCCACCTCGACCCGAACCTGCGCGCCACGCTCGTCACGCACAGCCCCAACGTGGCGGTGGCGCTGGCGGCACACCCGCGCATCGACATCCTGGTGCTGGGCGGCCGGCTTTTCCGCCACTCGATGGTCAACGTGGGCGCCGACGTGATCGACGCCGCCTCCCGCCTGCGCGCCGACCTCTACTTCATGGGGGTGACCGGGGTGCACCCCGACGCCGGACTCAGCACCGGCGATGCCGAAGAAGCGGCGGTCAAGCGTGCGCTGCACAACCGCGCGGCCGAGACGGTGGTGCTGGCCTCGTCAGAGAAGCTGCTCGCGGCCTCGCCCTTCGTCGTGACCACGCTCGCCGAGGTGAGCCAGGTGGTGGTGCCACGCGGCACGCCCGCGCGCACCCTCAAGACCTTGCGCGCCGGAGGCGTGAAGGTCGCCACGGCGTAGCGTTGCGCCCACAAGCGGAGTTAACCTCTCGCCGTGACACAGACCGCCCCCCACATCGCCGTGCTCGACGACGAGCTCGACATCACCCAGCTCCTCGCCAGCTACCTCAAGACCCATGGCTACCGCGTGAGCGAGCTGCACTCGGGCCGCGCGCTGATGGACCTGATGGCCCGCGACACCCCCGCCCTCGTGCTGCTCGACCTGGGGCTGCCCGGCGAAGACGGCTTCGTGATCGCCCGCCAGTTGCGCGAGCACTGGCGCTGCGGCCTCGTGATCGTGACCGGCCGCGGCGACGCGGTCGACAAGGTGGTGGGCCTGGAGGTCGGCGCCGACGACTACGTGACCAAGCCCTTCGACCTGCGCGAACTGGTCGCCCGCATCAAGGCCGTGCTGCGCCGCATCGAAGGCTCGCCCGCCGCCGCGGCGATTGCCGCCCCGGCCCCGGCGAGCCCGGACCGCCTCCGGTTCGAAGGCTGGCAGCTCGACACCGCCGCGCGCCGCCTCGTCCACCCCGACGGGCACGACGTGGCGCTCACCTCGGGCGAATTCGACCTGCTGTGCGTGCTGGCCCGGCACGCCGGCCGCGTGCTCTCGCGCGACTTCCTGCTCGAGCAGACGCGCGGCCGCGAGGCCGGCCCCTTCGACCGCACGATCGACGTGCAGATCGGCCGCCTGCGCAAGAAGATCGAGGCCGACCCCGAACAGCCGCAGATCATCAAGTCGGTGCGCAGCGCCGGTTACGTGTTCGTGCCCACCGTGAGCACCTCATGAACATTCCAGGGCTCGACGAGCCGACGCTCTTCAGGTCGATCTTTGCCGCCTATCCGGATGCGCTGCTGCTGGTGAACGGCCAGGGCGTGATCGAGCTCGCCAACCCGGCGGCCGAGGCCCTGCTCGAGTACGACGCGCACGAACTCGTCGGCCTCTCGGTCGATGCGCTCGTGCCCGACAGCATCCGCCCGCGCCACGCCGAGTACCGCGCAAGCTACGCCAAGAGCCCGCGCCCGCGCCCCATGGGCACCGACATGGAACTCGTGGCCAAGCGGCGCGACGGCAGCGAGGTGATGGTCGAGATCTCGCTCAGCCCGCTCACGAGTCAGGGCCTGCCGCACGTGGTGGTGGCCATCCGTGGCATCGGCAACTACCCGCGCGTGAAGCGTGCGCTTCAGCGGGCGCACTATGCCGAACACGTGGCGCGCATGGGCCGGCTGGCGGTCGACGCACGCGACGCGAGCCTGCTGCTCGCGCAGTTGCCGCTGGTGGCCACCGAGGCCCTGCAGGTACAGGTGGCGATGATCTTCCTGCTCGAGCCCAACCAGCTCGAATTCCGCATCGCCGCCGGCACCGGCCTGCTGCCGAGTGAAAGCATCGGCACGCGCATCCCCAACCGGCCCGACACGCCGCCCGGCTTCGTGCTGGCGCACGGCAAGCCGGTGATCGTGGCCGACTACCGGCAGGAGCAGCGCTACAAGGTGCCGCAGGCCTATCTGGATGCGGGCCTGGTGAGTGCGATGGCCGTGCCCCTGTCCGACCGCGGCCAGGTGGTGGGCGCGCTCGCGGTGCGGTCGACCCAGCCGCAGCGCTTCGGCGACGACGAGGTGCGCTTCATGGAGTCGCTCGCCAACCTGCTGGCCGCCACGCTGCAGCGCGTGCAGTCGGAGGAGTCGCTTCACCACGCCCAGCGCCTGGAAAGCGTGGGCCAGTTGACCGGCGGCATCGCCCACGACTTCAACAACCTGCTCACCGTGATCCAGGGCAACCTGCAGGTGCTGGAGGAGCACCCCGCCATCAGCCGCGACGCCCATGCGCAGCAACTGGTGAGTGCCGCGGCACGCGCCAGCAAGCGCGGCGCCGAACTCACCGGCAAGCTGCTCGCCTTCTCGCGGCGGCAGGTGCTGAGCCCGAGCCGCATCGAGGTGCCGGCGCTCCTCCATTCGCTGGCCGACATGCTGAGGCGCACGCTCGACCAGCGCATCCGCATCGAGGTCGACGCGCCGGCAGACTGCCCGCCCTGCGTGGCCGACCCGGGCCAGCTCGAATCGGCGCTGCTCAACATCGCCATCAACGCCCGCGACGCCATGCCCAATGGCGGCACGCTCAGCTTCAGCGGCCAGCGCTGCTCGGTCCTCCCCCTGCTTCTGCGCAGCGACTTCGAGCTGCAGGCCGGCGACCAGCCCGGCGCCTACATCGCGATTGCGGTGTCGGACACCGGCGCCGGCATGTCCGACACGGTCAAGGAGCGCGCCTTCGAGCCCTTCTTCACCACCAAGGAAGTCGGCCGCGGCACCGGCCTCGGCTTGTCGACGGTGTACGGCTTCGTCAAGCAGTCGCAGGGTGCCATCACGCTCGACAGCACCCTCGGCCAAGGCACGACGGTCACGCTCTTCATCCCGCGCTACGTCGAAGCCGAGCAGGCCTCGAGCGACGCCGAAGCACGCCCCGGGGAGATCCCGGCCGGGCTGAAGGTGCTGCTGGTGGAGGACGAGCCCGAGGTGCGCACCGTGGCCATGCACTTCCTGACCGCGCTCGGCTGCGACGTCACCCCCTGCGCGAGCGCCGAGCAGGCCCTGCCCCTGCTCACGCCCGACGCCAGCTACCAGCTCCTGCTGAGCGACATCGCCCTCGGCCCCGGCATGCGCGGCACCGAGCTGGCCCGCGAAGCCCAGGCGCGGCTGCCGCACCTGGCGATCCTGCTGATGTCGGGCTTCTCGGCCGAGCTGCTCGACACGAGCCAGACGGCGCCGCTGTCGTGGGAACTGCTGGCCAAGCCGTATTCGCGCGAGGAGCTGGCGCATGCGCTGGCGACGGCCTTGCAGGCGGTGAAGGCCTGAGGGCACGAGAGGCAACTTTCCCATGCCCGACGAGCTTCAGATCAGAGCCATCGTCTACGTCAGCGCCAGCGTCCAGCCGATGCGCGATGCCATGCTGGAAGCGCTCCTGGTCGAGGCACGGCAGCTGAACCTGGAGAGCGGTGTCACCGGGGCCCTGATCTACAGCGACGGCATCTTCATGCAGTACTTCGAGGGCGAGCATGGGCCCATGGCGCAGACCTACGAGCGCATCCGAAAGAGCCGCAAGCACTCTCGCCTGGTCGAGCTGATGAACGAGCCCGCCCATGCCCGCGAGTTTCCCGACTGGCAAATGGCGCTGGCCCAGCCCTCCCAGTCAGAGCTGCTGGCCATCTCGACGGCCAACTGGGTCGTGCAGGGCGCACGATCGGGAACGCGGGCTCAAGGCTCCGTGGGATTGACGCTTCTTCGAGACTTCTGGCGCCGCAGGCTTCCAGACGCGGCATTCGATCTTTGAAAACGGTTCAGCACCAGATACAAGGTGGTGCCAGAGCCCGATTCAACGGACTGCCCTGCTTCCCCGCCCTGAGCTTCGACCAGGCGTCGAGCCAGCATCAGGTTCACGCTGGGTGAGTTGAGCGCATTCCCGTCCGTGGACTGCGACACGTGGATGTCGATTCGAATGCGCTCCGGCTCCTGCAGCCGGGCGCGCACCGCGATCCCGCTGCCTTCGGGTGCGATCTCGGCGGCATGCGACAGATGGCTCAGCAAGGCCTGCTTGAGAGCGACCGGGTCCGCAACGATGTCTGCAAGCTCGGCCTTCACGTCCACCGTGAGCTGCATGCTCTTGCGCACCATCTGCGTGTGCAGCAGATCCGCCACCCGCGCGATCAGTTCGCCGAGATCCACCCTCTCGGGAAAGAACTCGTGGTCCCCGGCTTCCACCTTCGACAACTCGAGCACGTCGTTGATGAGCCGTAGCAGGTGGCGTCCACTGGTGTGGATGTGCCTGGCAAACTGATCCCGCTTGGGTGATTCGGGCGCAAGCCCACCTGACGCAAGGATCTCCGAGAACCCGATGATCGCGTTCAGCGGTGCGCGCAACTCGTGCGACAGCCTCCCCAGGAACAGGTTCCTTTCCCGCAACTCCAGTTCCGTGTCACGTCGTTCGGCCATCAGGCGCGCGTTCAGGGCGACCGCATCCGCAAGCTCCATCCGGGCGGCCTGGAGGTCAGCGAAGTGATCGCCGCACGCGCGCAGGCATACGGCCCTTCGCAACCTGTCCCAACGGAAAAAGCGGGGCAACTTGTCCTCCGAGCTGCACCGGCACGACGCCGGTCTCAGCGAGAGGCAAATGGCATGCCCCATTCGGGTGCAAGGCTCAGGTGGCTTGCAGGGCCCTGATGAAGGCGTCGCGCTCCAGGGGCTTGTGGAGCAACACGACCTCCGAGGGGAGCTGGCCGAACTCCGCGAGCTCCTTCGCGTTCTTCGCCGAGACGGCGATCATCAGCCTGGGTCGGGTCTCGGCGTCGGCAAGCACGTTGCGGATCATCTCGAACCCGTCCATGTGGGGCATGTGGACGTCCGTCACCACGATCTCCGGGGCGAACTTGGCGATCATCACGAGCCCCTGGAACCCGTTGCTGGCCACTCTCAACTGCGCGCCGGGCAGGGCTGCCTGCACCAGGGTCGCGAGCAGTTCGCGGTCGACGAGATCGTCGTCGACGACCACCACCTCGACCGGACGCGGTGACGTTGCTTCCGGCAGGTCCGCAGGCACGTCGATGCCGGCGGCCTGCTCATACTGCGCAAACACCATCTCGGCGCTTCTGGCGTCGATACGGCGGTGGCCGCCGGGGGTCTTCCAGGCCTTCAGGCGGCCCGAGTCCACCCAGCGCTGCACCGTCTGGAGCGATATGCCCAGACGCTTGGCGACATCGATCGTGGAGTAGGAGCGCGGTCCCTCGGTCATGCGGGGATCTTACGCACGGCCTGCGCGCGCGTCCTTACGGCAAGCCTGCATCCGCGTGCGCGTCGACCAGACCCATCGAGGGCCCGGACATCAGCGACTCGATGTCCAGCAGGATGAGGGTGCGTTCGTCCACCGAGGCGATTCCGGCGATGAAGCGGCTCTCGGAGCTCAACGCCATCTCCGGCGCGGGCCGAATGTCAGCGTGGCCCAGGGCCAGCACATCGCTCACCGAATCGACCACCACCCCCACCAGCCGATGACAGACGTTGAGCACGATCACCACCGTGAAGGCGTCGACGTCGGCCCGCTCGCAGTCGAGCGCCAGGCGCAGATCGACGACCGGCATGATGACGCCTCGCAGGTTCAGCACCCCCCTGACGAAGCGCGGTGCATTCGCGATGCGCGTCGGCGCTTCGTACGACCGGATCTCCTGCACCTTGAGCAGGTCGATCCCGTATTCCTCGGCGCCGAGTCGAAAGCTGAGGTACTCCGCTGCGGCGACCGGTGCCAGCCGCGCGGCCGCCACCTGCTGCGCGACCAGCGTTCCTTCGTGGATCATGTCCATGGCGTTTCCTGTGGCCGGACGTTCAGAACGAAGACCATTCTTCCTTGCCGGCAGCCTGCGCCGTGGCGGTGCTCTCGGCCTTCTTGCCCGTTGCCGGGCGTGTGGCCGTCGTCCGCAGCGGCGGAGCCACTGAAGGAGCGCCGGCGTCACGGCTGCGCTCGCTGTCGTCGAGCCTGAAGATGCTCACCGCTTCGACCAGGCGAGAGGCCTGCTGGTTGAGGCTGTCGGCCGCCGCCGCGCTCTCTTCCACGAGTGCGGCGTTCTGCTGGGTGACCTGGTCGAGCTGGCTCACCGCGTCGCCGATCTGGCTGATGCCCTGGGTCTGCTCGTGCGTGGCCGAACCGATCTCGCCGATGAGGTCGCTGACACGCTTGACCTGCAACACGATTTCATCCATCGCACGACCGGCTTCGCCGACCTGCTGGCTGCCGGCTTCCACCTTCTCCACGCTTTCGGTGATGAGCCCCTTGATTTCCTTCGCGGCGCCGGCCGAGCGCTGCGCCAGGGTGCGCACTTCGCTCGCAACGACGGCAAACCCGCGGCCCTGCTCTCCGGCGCGCGCCGCTTCCACGGCTGCGTTCAAGGCGAGGATGTTGGTCTGGAATGCAATGCCATCGATGACGCCGATGATGTCGGCGATCTTCTTGCTCGACGCGGTGATGCCTTCCATCGTCTGCACCACCTGACCCACCACGGCGCCACCCTGGCCAGCCGCGTGCGTCGCGGTGGCAGCAAGCTGCGTGGCCTGGCGCGCCGTGTCGGCGTTGGTCTTGACGGTGGCGGTGAGTTGCTCCATCGACGCAGCGGTCTGCTGCAGGTTGCTGGCCTGCTCTTCGGTGCGCTGGCTGAGGTCTGCATTGCCCGTCGCGATCTGCGACGAGCCCGTGGCGATGCTGTCGCTGCTCGAGCGTACCTGGTTCACCACCTTGCGCAGCGATTGCTGCATGTGGTCCATCGCGGCCACCACGCTGCCCGGCGCGGCGCGCGAGGTGTCGATTCGCGTGGTGAGGTCACCCGTTGCCACGGCATTCGCGACCGTTGCCACGTCAGCGGGTTCGCCGCCCAGCGAGCGCGTGATCCCTCGCGTGATGAGCACGCCCAGAACCACGCCACACGCGGCGCTGACCACCGTCAGCAGGCCCATGGCGATGCTCATGAACTTGAAAAGCTCCGTGCCTTCCTTGGCAGCCGTGGCACCGTTGGCTTCCTTCAGCTTGGTCAGCAGCGTGAGCTGGTCATCGACGACCTTGTTCGACTGCTTGACGGCGAGGTCCAGCTTGGCGAGTTCGGCGTCGGCTTGCTGCAGCGCCTTGCCGGCGGCCGCAGCGAAGTAGGCATCCGTCGCGGGCACCCAGACCTTGATCATGGCCTCGAGCCTGTCGAACTCGTCCTGGCCCTTCTTCAGATAGAAGAGCGGGCGGGCCTTGTCGAGCCACGTGCGCATGTTCTCGACCGACTCCTGGAAGGTCTTGTGCGCGGACTGGCGGTCGGCCTCGCTCGTGGCCAGGCTGAACTGGCCCCGCGCTCTGGCGGCATAGATGAGGTTGATGTTGGCTTCCTTGACATAGGAAATGCCGAGCAACTCCTGCT